>NZ_RZSJ01000623.1:0-3475 GCF_003998025.1 Mesorhizobium sp. M8A.F.Ca.ET.021.01.1.1 | reverse complement strand
GAGGACTTCGACAATGTCGTCGTGGTCGGCGGGCTGCTCGACACCAACCGCAGCCTGAGTTCCGAGAAGGAGGCGTTCCTGTTGCGGGCCGCCGGCAAGGGGGTGCCCCTGACGGCGCTCTGCACGGGCAGCTTCGTGCTCGCGCGCTACGGCCTGCTCGATGGCTATAGCGCCGCCGTCAGCTGGTTCCACATCAAGGATTTCCGCAGCCGGTTCCCGGAGGTGAACGCTCATGCCGACAGCCTGTTTACCGTCGACCGGGGCCGCTCGACATGCGCCGGTGGCACCGGCGCCGCCGACCTTGCCGGCCACTTCGTGTCCCAGTTCATCGGCCAGAAGGCGGCTGAAAAGGCCGCCAAGATCCTCGTCCTCGACCGGATCAGAAGCAGCAGGGACGTGCAGCCCGTGGGCGACCTGTTTCCTGGTGCGTCGAGCCGGGCGGTGAAACGCGCTTTGCTGTTGATGGAGAGCAACCTCCAGGAGACGCTGTCGGTCGCCGAGATCGCAAGCCGCCTGAACTGCTCGCGGCGCCAGCTCGAACGGCTCTTCGGATCGGAACTGGGCATCGGCCCAATGGCCGCCTATCTGGCGCTCAGGGTGCATCATGCGAAGTCGCTGCTGGAAGGCAGCGACCTGCAGATCGGCGACATCGCCTACCGCTGCGGCTTCACCAATGCCGGCCATTTCAGCCGCGTGTTCCGCCAGCAGACCGGCATCACGCCAACGCATCTCAGGCATCCAAACCGCATGCCGGGCGGAGCCATGATACAATGAAGTCCGCAACGTGACGTGCGGGGTCTAGGAAATCCGCCGCCCGCTGTCGTCGAGCAGGACGCAGCCCTCCGGGTCGAATCCGAGGTCGATCGCCTCGCCTTCGCGAAGCACGCGGCCAGTGATCGGCGTGTTGGCGCGGAGGCTGGTCTTGCCGCCGATGTCGATCTCGTAGATTGCGCTGCCGCCCAGATACGAGGCCGAGACGACGCGGCCAGTGAGCCGGTTGCCGCTCGTTCCAGTACCGACCGAAAATTTCTGCGGCCGCACCACGACAGTGACCTTGCTGCCGTCGGCAAGCGGCCTTGGACACGCCACGCTGATCGTCTGGCCGGTACCGAGCACCACCGCCTGGCCGGACCTGCTCACGGTCCCGGCAAGCATGTTGGCCTTGCCGAGGAAGTCGGCGACGAAGGCGGTGGCCGGCGTCTCATAGACCTGCTCCGGAGTGCCGATCTGCTCCACCGCGCCGGCGTTCATCACCACGATGCGATCCGACATGGAGAGCGCTTCCTCCTGGTCGTGCGTGACGAAGATGGCGGTGATGCCGGTTTCCTTCTGGATCTTCTTGATCTCGACGCGCATCTCCTCGCGCATGTTGGCGTCCAGCGCCGACAGCGGCTCGTCCAGCAGCAAGACCTGCGGCTCGAAGACGATGGCGCGGGCAAGCGCGATGCGCTGCTGCTGCCCGCCCGACAGCTGCGAGGGCAGCTTCTTCTCGCTGCCCGGCAGCCGCACCATCTCGAGCGCCTTGCCGACCTTGCGGGCGATCTCGGGCTTCGGCACGTTGCGGTATTTCAGGCCGAAGGCGACGTTGTCGAACACGTTCTTGTGCGGGAACAGCGCGTAGCTCTGGAAGACCAGCCCGATGTTGCGCTTGTAGATCGGGATATCATCGACCCGCCGCCCATCGATCATGATCTGGCCGCCCGAAATGTCGACCAGGCCGGCGATGGAGCGCAGGATCGTGGTCTTGCCGCAGCCCGAGGGCCCGAGCAGGGTGACGAAGCTGCCCTTGCGGATCGAGAGCGAGAAATCGCGCACCGCGACGAACTTGCCGTAGGCGATGTCGATGTCGCGGAACTCGACCGCCGGGCTGTCTGCCTCGGCGGCCGCGCTCGCGCCGGCTGCTCCGGCCAGGACAGGCCGGGGATGGAATGTCGTGTCCTGGCTGTCAGGCACCTTTGGAGATCCTGTTCCACTGCTTGGTCCAGGCGTCCTCGTTGGTCGCCCAGTAGGTCGGATCGGCGAAGGTCAGCGACTTCATCGTGCCCGTCTTGTCGAACGCCGGCAGCTTCTCGATCTTCTCGGTCAGCTTGACCTTGTTGGGGTCGAGCGACGGCGGATAGCTCTGGCCCTCGGCCACCGCGATCGAGGTCGCCGGGTCGAGCATGAAGTTGATGAGCTCCTCGCACTCGGCCATCGGCGAGCCCTTCAGGATCAGCATGTCCTCCATCCAGGCATAGGAGCCGGCCGGATCGAGATAGCCGATCGGATGGCCCTGGTCCTGCAGCGCGGCGACGCGGCCCGACCAGGCATCGGTCACCACGATCTCGCCCTTGGAAAGCAGATCCATCAGCTCCGCGCCGGAGCTCCAGAACTTCTTGGCGAGGTCGCGCGTCTCGCGCACCTTGGCCCAGATGGCGTCCATGTCCTTGAGATTGTTGGGATCCTGCCCGGTGGCGAGCGCCGCGTACCAGACCCGCGTCGTCATGTCGGAATAGCCGCCGACCTTGCCGGCGTATTTCTTGTCGAGCAGCAGTGCCGCGCCCTTTTCCTTGGCTTCCTCCGGCGAGATCACCTTGGTGTTGTAGGCGATACCCGTCGTGCCATAGTCATAGGGCACGGCCGAAAGCTTCGGCGTCAGCTTGCGGAACGGCTCGATCATCGGCTGCAGCACGTTGGCCATGTTGGGAATGTTGGCCTCGTTGATCTCCGAGGTCAGGCCGGCGTTCACATATTTGATGTAATAGTTGACGCCCGAGGAATGGATGACCTGGTAGTCGCCGGGCTTGGCGGTCTTGATCTTGGTGATGATCTCGTCCTCGTCGCCGAACGTGCCCTGGACCACCTTGATCTTGGTCTTGGTCGTGTAGGGCTGGAAGGCGAACTTGTCGATCGCGTCCTGCACCGTGCCGCCCCAACCGTCGAAGCGGACCTCCTGGACCGCGGCGAGCGCCCGGCCCATCCAGGGCATGGAAAGGCCCGCCGAGGCTGCCGCGGCGGCGGTCAGCGTCAGGAAGGTGCGGCGGCTCAAATCGCCATTGGCATATCGGTCGTGCAGTCGTTCCAACCGCTTTGTGGTGGTCAGTTTCATTGTGTTTCCTCCTTTGGTTCGCCACGTCGTCTCAGTTTTGTCAGGCTTTGCAGGATCAGGCCGCCGATCAGCGGGATGCCGACGGTCACCAGGATCATCACGGTGCCGAGCGCGTTGATTTCCGGACTGATCGAGATCTTGAGCATGGAAAGGATCTGGGTGGGCATGGTTTCGACGCCTGCCGGCCGCCAGAACAGGCTGGCCGAAGTGTTGTCGAACGAGATGGTGAAGGCGAGCAGCGCGCCGCCGACCACGGCCGGGATGAGCAGCGGCAGCGTGATCTCGCGGAAGGACGAGAAGCGCGAGGCGCCAAGCGACAGTGCCGCCTCCTCATAGACGCGCCGGATGCCGATCATGCGCGCCTGGGCGATCAGCACGACATAGGGC
>NZ_RZSJ01000622.1:0-3485 GCF_003998025.1 Mesorhizobium sp. M8A.F.Ca.ET.021.01.1.1 | reverse complement strand
TGGGCAATCCACGATCGATCCGGCGAGCCGATCCAACTTCTCGTCGGTCGCGTCGTCGCGCGCGGGCTGGCCGACGAAATCAATGACCGGCATTACCTGATCGTCGAGGGCGTCGACGGCAAGAGCCATTGGATCGACATCGGCAGAGGCGAGGCGATAGAACCGATGCCTGATGGCTGCATCGTGCGTGTCGCGCCGAGGAACACCGAGCCGAGGCGGGTTGACCGCACCGTCGCCGAAGTCGCCGGCGCGCATGGCGGTCGCTACAACGTCGATATCCATCTGAGGCATGATACATCCGCCACCGAGAGCTTTGCGCAAACGCATGTACGGCGGCTGGAGGCGATCCGCCGCGCGACCGGCGGCGTCGAGCGAGAGCCGAACGGCACCTGGCTCGTCTCGCCAGACCATCTCGATCGTGTCACGGAATACGAGCGCCAGCGGGCCAGGGCCGAGCCTGTCGTTGTCGACAAGCTCTCATCAATGCCGCTGGAGCGCCAAGTTACCTTCGACGGCGCCACCTGGCTCGACCGGGAGCTGGGTGCGGAGAGACCGGAGGCGTTGCGCGACTCTGGGTTCGGGCGTGAGGTTCGCGAGGCGCAAGCCCGCCGGCGGCAGTGGCTGATCGCGCAAGGCCTCGCGCATGAAGAGCAGGATCGGATCGTCTATCGCGCCAACATGCTTTCGATGTTACGGCAGCGCGAACTGAACCGTGTTGCCGGGCAGCTGTCGGAGGAGCTTGGACTGTCTTATGTCGAAGCCCGGTCTGGAGACGAGTGGAGGGTAGGCTCCGTCGCTCCGTCGAGCTTGCCAGCGGAAAATAATGCCGTCCTTGAAAAGTCGCGAGAGTTCACGCTGGTGCCATGGCGGCCGGTGCTCGAGCGGCACATCGGCAAGGAGGTTTCCGGGATCGTGAGCGGGGAGGGGATTTCATGGACCATCGGCCGGCAGAGGAGCGGGCCTACTGTATCGTGACATGGCTGCACGGAATCGTCGCCGGCGCGCCCGAAGTGACGGGCGCGGCGGACTGGAATAAGCTGGACAAGGGATGAGCGATAAAGAGCGGGACGGCATAGTGGAGAAAGCGGCGAAGTCGGATCGGGTATCGTTGAACATTCTCGTCCGAGGAGCCGAAAAGACATTCGACAACGCGGAACGCCTTTTTGTCGAGGCGGAGCTCTTGGCGAAAGCAGGCGCTGTGGCACGGGCGCTGTGTCTGCATCAGATATCGCTCGAGGAATGCTCGAAGGTCGACAGCCTCGGTGCCTGGGCAGTCAGCCTGGTTGTCGGTTTTGACGTCGATCAGAAGAAGGTCCTGTCCGCCTTCGCGCGTCATGCGTCGAAGAACAAGTCCAATGCGTATATGCTCAAGGCATCCGAGGCGGAGAGTGAGGCCAGATTGCGTGGTGACTGGGACGGCGCGATGGCGGCATTCAAGGACAGCCAGGAGGCGTTTCACGAGAGATCAAATCAAGCCAAGAACGCCTCACTTTACGTCGACTGGATCGACGGTGAGTTTGCCGCCCCGAGTGAACGCATCAGCAAGGAGATGCTGGCCGAGATCACTGAAAGGAACGCAGAGTTTCTCGGTAACAGCCACAATTCGCTGAAGATGCTGAGACGTTTGGAAGAATCGCCAGACAAGATGCGAGGCCTGCTTTCGGGGTTCGTTGAGCAGGTCGAAAAGCTCCGCGAGGAAAAGCAGGACAACCCAATGGAAGCGATGGAGGCATTGCTGTCGAGCTTCCTTGAAGCCGGCATGCGCGAACTGAAGGGCTAGGGCGTCGCTTAGTGAAAATCCCGGCTCCTCACCTATTTGCAACGTGGGGTCAACGAGGTCACGTGGTCTGAAGCCCCTGGGTAAGCTCCGCGGATCGACTCCCGGTCCCCTGTGACGAGCTTCGTCGCCTCGCCCATGCGGAAGGGGAAACGGCGTCGCGCGGTTGCCCACACTGGCAAGGTCCCCCGAAAGGTCGATGAGTTGGTGTGCAACGAGATGGACCACTTCGCCCTCACGCTGAATCTTGCCGCGAACGCTGAGCATAGAGGAGGAGAGCAGCACGCGGCGATACTTCTCGAAAACCTTGACCCAGACGACGACATTGGCAGAGCCGGTCTCGTCTTCCATCGTCAGGAACATCACGCCCTTGGCCGAGCCGGGCCGCTGACGGACAAGAACAAGGCCGGCCGCCTCCAGCCAGCGTCCGTCGCGCGCCTGCATCGCTTCCCTGCAGGTGACGATGGCGCGCCGGGCAAGGTCACTGCGCAGGAACGAGAGCGGATGGTTGCGCAGGGTGAGACCGACATGCCGTAATCCTCGACCACTTCCCGACCGGCCGTCATCGGCCGAAGCGACAAAGCGGGCTCATGGATTTCCGAGACTGTCTTCTGTTCGCGCGCCGAGGCGGCGGCAAAGAGGGGCAGGGGTTCGTCGCGCAACCCCTTGAGTGCCCATAGAGCTTCGCGGCGCGCGAGACCGAGGCTGGAACGGAAGGCATCCGCCTCGGCCAGTTGGACCAGAGCTGCCGACGGCATGCCAGCGCGATGCCAGAGATCGTCGATGGATGCGAAGGGCTCGTCAGTCCGGGCTGCTACGATCGCCGCCGCGTCCGCATTGGCTAGCCCTTTGACGAGGCGCAGGCCGAGGCGGACGGCGAAGCGTCCGTCCTCGCCAATCGGCTCCAGCGTGCAATCCCACCGGCTCGCATTGATGCAGACCGGCCGGATCTCAACCCCGTGGGCCTGGGCATCGCGCACGATCTGGGCCGGCAGGTAAAAGCCCATTGGCTGGGAATTGAGCAGCGCACAGCAGAAGACCTCGGGATGGTGGCATTTCATCCAGCTCGAGGCATAGGCGATGAGCGCGAAGCTGGCAGCATGGCTTTCGGGAAAGCCGTAGCTGCCAAAGCCTTCGAGCTGCTTGAAGGTGGTCGCGGCGAATTCCGGCGTATAGCCGTTGGCGATCATGCCGCCGATCAGCTTGTCGCGAAATCTGCTTACGCCGCCAGTGTGCTTGAAGGTCGCCATGGCGCGGCGCAGCTGGTCGGCCTCGCCGGCACTGAAGCCGGCGCAGACCATGGCGACCTGCATGGCCTGCTCCTGGAACAGAGGGACGCCCAAGGTCTTGCCGAGCACGCGCTCGAGCTCGGGGGTCGGGAACTCGACCGGCTCCTTGCCCTCCCGGCGGCGCAGATAGGGGTGGACCATGTCGCCCTGAATCGGACCGGGGCGGACGATGGCGACCTCGACCACCAGGTCATAGAAGGTGCGCGGCTTGATGCGGGGCAGCATCGACATCTGGGCGCGGCTCTCGATCTGGAAGACCCCGATCGTGTCCGCCTTGCGGATCATGGCGTAGGTCGCCGGATCTTCGGCCGGGATGGTGGCCAAGTCGAGGGTCATGCCCTTGTGCTCGGCCAGCAGATCGAAGCTGCGTTTCATACAGGTGAGCATGCCAAGCGCCAGGACGTCGACCTTCATGAATT
>NZ_RZSJ01000621.1:0-3500 GCF_003998025.1 Mesorhizobium sp. M8A.F.Ca.ET.021.01.1.1 | reverse complement strand
GGTGCGGGCAATGTCTTCGGCCCGTGCCAGCAGGGCGGCGGACGTCTGTTCGGCGCGCTCGGCGATCTTGCGATCGGCGTCGCTGAAGGCCGCACCGGCCTGCTCGTGCAGCGTGCTGGTGACTTCCAGGACCTTTTCGCGCAAGGCGCCGGCGACGAAGACCGCGCTCTTCTCGAGGACGCTGCGGACGTTGTCGACACCAGTCGACAGGGCGCGCTCCATGGTGCCGGCGCGTTCCTCGATGATGCCGGTCTGGCGGCTGAACGCCTGCTCGATCTTGTCGACATCGGCGGCGATGGCGGCGGAAATGTCCGTGCTCCGGGCCGCAATCTGGTCGATATGGCCGGACAGCGAGCGATCGACGTCCTTGCGGGTCTCGGCGAGCTTGCCGAGATCATCTTCCAGCGCCCGGCTGAGCATATTGCGGCCTTCGGACAACTTGCCGACATGCCCGGCGATGATGTCGTCGATATCGCCGCGGCTTTCGGTCAGCCTCTGCAGGTCGGCTTCGAGAGCGCGCTTGAGAATGTCGCGGCCCTCGGCGAGCTTCTCGACCTGGCCGGCCACCAAGCCGTCGATGCTGGAGCGGCTCTCGGCCAGCTTGGCGAGATCGGCCTCCAGCGCACGCTTGAGGACATCACGGCCTTCGGCGAGCTTCTCGACCTGACCGGCGACCAGCCCGTCGATGCTGGAGCGGCTCTCGGCCAGCTTGGCAAGATCGTCTTCGAGCGCCTTCGACAAGGTCGAACGCTCCTGGACAAGCCGTTCCGCGTGATTGTTGACGTGGCCGCTAACGGTCAGCAGGTCCGCCTCGAGCGCTCTCGACAAGGTCGAACGATCCTGGGCGAGCCGCTCGGTGTGGCTGTTGACGTGGCTGCCGACAGTTTCGAGGTCGGCCTCAAGCGCCTTCGACAGTGTCGAACGCTCCTGGGCAAGTCGGTCCGAGTGGCTGTTGACAAGGCTGTTGACGGTTTCGAGATCGGCCTCCAGCGCGCGGGCGAACTGGGCGCGGTCGTCGACCAGTTTCTGGGACTGGTCGGTAACGGTGTTCCTGACCGTGTTGAGGTCGGCCTCCAATGCGCGGCGCAGGATGTCGCGACCTTCGGCGAGCTTCTCGACCTGGCCGGCGACCAGCCCGTCGATGCTGGAGCGGCTTTCGGCCAGTTTCGCGAGATCGTCCTCCAGCGCTTTCGACAAGGTCGAGCGATCCTGAACCAGCCTGTTCATGTGGTCGGCGATGACGCTGTTCACGTTCTGCAGATCGGCTTCCAGAACGCGCGAGAGCTGCCCGCGATCCTCGGCAAGTTTGTCCGACTGGCTCGATATGACGTTCTTGATGGTGTTGAGGTCGGATTCCAGCGCACGCTTGAGAATGTCGCGGCCTTCAGCGAGCTTCTCGACCTGGCCGGCGACCAGCCCGTCGATGCTGGCGCGGCTTTCGGCCAGCTTGGCGAGGTCGGCTTCAAGCGTCTGCGACAGCAGCCCGCGGTCTTCCGCCAGGCGTCCCGAATGGCTGTCGATCAGGCCGCGTATGCCCGACAAGTCGCTTTCGAGCGAACGGCCGAGCTGCGTGCGGTCTTCGGCCAGTTTCGCCGAATGCGCCTCGATCAGGTTCTTGATACCGGCAATGTCGTTTTCCAGCGCCTTGGCGAGCACCGCGCGGCCCTCGGCGATTTTCTCGACCTGGCCGGCGACAAGGCCGTCTATGTCGGCGCGGCTGTCGGACAATTTGCCGAGATCAGCTTCCAAAGCGCGCGACAGGATGTTGCGGCCTTCAGCCAGTTTTCCGACATGTCCGGCGACCATTTCATCAATGATCGTACGAGCTTGCACCAATTTACCAGAGTCTTCGTTGAGGGCCAGAGAGAGCCGGTTGCGGCCTTCTTCCAGCCTTTCGAGGTGGCTGCCGAGCGACGCATCGATGGCGGCGCGCGATTCGTTGACCTTGCGCAGGTCTTCTTCGAGCGCACGCGCTATCAGGCTGCGGCCTTCGGCCAGCTTCTGCACCTGGTTGGTCACCGCGGCATCGATGCCGGCGCGGCCCTCGGCGAATTTCGCCAGGTCCGCCTGCATGGCTTCCGCCATGCGCTCGCGGCTCTCGGAAAGCTTGCGGCTGTGGTTTTCGACGGCTTCCTCGATACCGACGCGGGCGTCGGCAAGTCTCTGGATGTCGGCGTCGAAGGAGCGCGACACGACGTGGCGGGCTGCCTCCATGCGGCCGGCGAAATCGCTGGCGCGCGCTTCGAGCATGGACGAGGTCGAGGTGACGATGTCGGCCATGTCGGCGCCGATCTGGGTCTTGCCCTGATCGATCATGGCCGACAGCGTGTCCTTGCTCTCGGCGAAGGTGTGAGCGATTTCACGGGCACGCTCGACCAGCGTTTCGTTGATCTGGCGGGCGCGGGCTTCCAGCGCTGCATTGAGCTTCTGCGTGCCGGTATCCAGCGCTTCGGCGCGGGTCTGGAATTCGCTGATCAGCGCCTGGCCGCGTTCGGCCAAGGTGCGCTCGATGCCGTTGAGGCTGGCTTCGAACTCGGAATTGAGGGTGCGCGCGGCGCCGCCGAGCAGCGACACCATGCCGGTGGTGCGGTCGTCGAGCAGGTCGGTCAACGAGCGGGTCAAGCCGTCCGTGGTGTCCGTCAGCTTGGCGATGCGGGTATCGAGCAGGCTGGCGAACGCCTCGCCGGAGGTCGAAAGCCGGTCGGTGATGTTGTCGAGCCGGCCTTCGACCGAGTCGAAGATCGACATCGAGCTTTCATTGATGCGGTCGATCAGCGTGTCGCCGGAATTGGTGATCGTCATCGACAGCTTGGTCGACGCATTGAGGATGCTGTCGCGGATGATGTCGCTTGCCGCGCCGATTTCATCGCGCAAGGTCTCGTGCGCGCCGGAGATCGAGGCGCGGACACGTTCGGCATGGGAAACCACGGCTTCGCGTTCACTGCCCAGCCCATCGACCAGCGACCGAATCCGGGTTTCGTTTTCCGAATAGGAGCGTTCGATCTGGTTGACCTCGCTGTGGACCAGCGTTTCCAGCTCCACGGCACGGGCAAGCGTGCGTTCGATGCCCTCGCCCATGGCGGCCACCTCGCGGCGGACGGCCTGGCCGATCATCATGACGCGATCCTGGGCCATGTTTTCCGGCTCGGTCAGGCGGAAGGCCACTTCCGTCATCGATTGCGCGGCGATGCGCATGTCCTGGGCGCGGCGGATCATCGCCGCGAAGGCCCAGAACAGGATGACGGGCACGATTGCCGCGACCGCGAGGCCGATCAGTTCGGGGCGGGCGAAAAACTGGTCCAGCGTGCGTATCCGCCAGATGCCCGGTCCAAAAAGCAGGTTGGCCAGTCCGCCGGCGCCCGCTATCCAGGCGAGCGAGACAAAGGCGATGACCCAGTAGATGGTGTTGGAGGCGCGCCTGTTCAGGCTGTGCAGAAGGGTCTTGTAATCTTTCTGGCGATCGTCGTTGGCTGGCGCGAAACCAGCGGGCTGGCCACCAT
>NZ_RZSJ01000620.1:0-3527 GCF_003998025.1 Mesorhizobium sp. M8A.F.Ca.ET.021.01.1.1 | reverse complement strand
AGACAGGTTCCTCGACGAGATCGGCGACATGCCGATGGAGGCGCAGACGCGCCTGCTGCAGGACGCGCAGCAGGGCGAGTACACGACGGTCGGCGGCCGCACGCCGATCAAGACCGATGTGCGCATCGTTGCCGCAACCAACAAGGACCTGCGCACGCTGATCAACCAGGGCCTCTTCCGCGAGGACCTCTTCTACCGTCTCAACGTCGTGCCGCTCAGGTTGCCGGCGCTGCGCGAACGCTCCGAGGATGTGCCCGACCTGGTGCGCCATTTCTTCAAGCTTGGCGAGATGGAGGGGCTGCAGACCAAGCGCATCTCTTCCGGCGGCATCGAGCTGATGAAGCGCTATCCCTGGCCAGGCAATGTGCGCGAGCTGGAAAACCTCGTTCGCAGGCTCGCCGCGCTTTATTCGCAGGACGAGATCTCCGCCGAGATCATCGAGGCGGAACTCAAGACAGGCGAGCGCCCGGTGGTACCGGGCGCCGGCAACCTCATTCCCGACGATCTTTCCATCGGCCAGGCGGTGGAGCACTTCCTGCAGCGCTATTTCGCCTCCTTTGCAGGCGAATTGCCGCCTGCCGGTCTCTACGAGCGCATTCTGTCCGAGGTCGAATATCCCTTGGTGCTGGCTTCGATGACGGCAACCCGCGGCAACCAGATCAAGGCCGCGGAGCTTTTGGGCCTCAACCGCAATACCCTGCGCAAGAAGATTCGCGAGTTGGGCGTCAACGTCTACAAGTCCTCCCGCCAGACCTGAGCCCGCGCCAAGCACACGATCTTTTCAGGGGACCGAACGGGGAAAGAGTCCCGCTGCTGTCACACTTGTTGCATAATCGCCACAATGCATTGCATAGATCCGACGCAATCACTGGCTCTAGACGGCGACATGGCTCCGCAGGCACCTGTACTCAACAAACCGCTTTTCAGCGAACCTGGCGCGCGCGACGGGCGCCGGCTGCTGGCGCTGCCCGGCGTGGTGGCGGTCGTCGGTGCCCTGGTCATGGCGGCTATCTCGTTCGCCATCCTGGTCGGAGCGACGCCGATTGCGCCTGACGCCAAGACGACCTGGGCGCTGATCGCGCTCAACGCCGCCTTCGTGCTCGTTCTCATCGCGTTGGTCGGGCGGGAGGTGCATCGCATCGTCATGGCGCGCCGCCATGGCAAGGCGGCTTCTCGGCTGCATGTGCGCATCGTTGCCATGTTCGCGCTGGTTGCCGCCATTCCCGCCATCATGGTGGCGATCATCGCCTCGATAACGCTCGATATCGGCCTTGATCGCTGGTTCGAGATTCGCACCAAGACGATCGTCAATTCTTCACTGTCGATCGCCGACGCCTATGTGCAGGAGAACGCCCGCAATCTGCAGGGCACGACGCTGTCGATGGCCTATGATCTCGATTCGTCCCGCACGCTCTACGGCCTCGATCGCACCGGCTTTCTCGACCTCATGAACAAGGAAGCCGTGGGCCGCTCGCTGGCGCATGCCGCGCTGATCAAGCCCGACGGCTCCTTCGTCATGAGCGCCAAGACCGATGCCGATTTTGCCATGCCGGAACCGCCGGAAGGAGCGGTTGCCACCGCCACAGACGGCAAGCCGGTGCTGATCGAGCCGCGCACGCGCAACATCATGGGCGCCATCGTCAAGCTGCGGGAGATCGAGGGCCTCTATCTCTACACTATCCGACTTGTCGACCCCGAGGTGATCAAGGCGCGGCAGATCGTCAGGTCCAACACCGACGAGTATCGCAATCTCGAGGATAACAGGCGCACCTCGCAAGTGGCATTTGCGCTGCCCTATTTGTCACTCACCTTGATCATCATCCTGTCGGCGATCTGGACCGGCATCGCTGTTGCCGACCGGCTGGTGCGGCCAATCCGTCAGCTGATCGGCGCTGCCGACGAAGTCGCGACCGGCAATCTCGACGTTGCGGTGCCGGTGCGGCCATCCGATGGCGATGTCGCCTCGCTTGGCGATACGTTCAACAAGATGCTGCTGGAGCTCAAATCACAGCGCAACGAGATTCTGTCGGCGAAGGACCTGATCGACGAGAGGCGGCGTTTTTCCGAAGCCGTGCTTGCCGGTGTCACCGCCGGCGTCATTGGCGTCGACCCTTACGGCATCATCACCATCGTCAACCGTTCTGCCGAATCGATGCTGGCCATTTCCGCCAGCGCGGCGCTCGGGCAAAACCTTTCCGCGGTCCTCCCGCATGTCGGCCGTGTCTTCGAGATCGGCCGCAAGTCCGGCAAACCTGTCTATCGCGAGCAGGTGACTTTCTATCGAGCCGGCGCCGAGCGGACCTTTAACGTGCAGGTCACCATCGAGGCAGGCGATGACGGCTCGGAGGAAAAATCCTATGTCGTGACGGTGGACGACATCACCGATCTGGTTCAGGCCCAGCGTTCGTCCGCCTGGGCAGATGTGGCGCGGCGCATCGCCCACGAGATCAAGAACCCGCTGACCCCGATCCAGCTTTCCGCCGAGCGTATCAAGCGCCGCTACGGCAAGGTCATCACCGAAGACCGCGAAGTTTTCGACCAGTGTACCGACACCATCATCCGGCAGGTGGAGGACATCGGCCGCATGGTCGACGAGTTCTCGGCCTTCGCGCGCATGCCAAAGCCCGAGATGAAAGCCATCGACCTGCGCGAATCGCTGCGCGAGGCCTCTTTCCTGGTCGAAGTCAGCCGTGCCGACATCACCTTCGAGCGGATATTCGGCAACGAACCGCTCAAGGGCACTTTCGACAGCCGGTTGATGGCTCAGGCCTTCGGCAATGTGATCAAGAATGCCGCCGAGGCGATCGACGGGCTGGAACAGAAGGACGGTTCGCACGGCATAATCCGGATTCAAGCCGGCCGCCAGAATGGCGCGATTCGCATCGACGTCATCGACAATGGCAAAGGCCTGCCGCGCGAGAATCGCCAACGCTTGCTGGAGCCCTATATGACCACACGTGAAAAGGGCACTGGGCTTGGTCTCGCTATCGTCAAGAAGATCGTGGAGGACCATGGCGGCAGGCTGGAACTCCATGACGCGCCCGCGGATTTCCATGGCGGGCGCGGCGCGATGATCAGCATCGTCCTGCCGCCCGCGACCGGCGCGCCGCCGCGCGGCGAAAGCAGGGCGGACCACGAAAGAGAAACTGAAAAGGTCGGTAATGGCGTCTGATATTCTCATCGTCGATGACGAGGAAGACATCCGTGAACTCGTCGCGGGCATCCTGAGTGACGAGGGTCATGAAACCCGTACGGCATTCGATGCCGACAGCGCCCTGGCGGCCATCGCCGATCGAGCGCCGAGGCTGATCTTCCTGGACATCTGGCTGCAGGGTTCGCGCCTGGACGGGTTGGCGTTGCTCGACGAGATCAAGACCATGCACCCCAACCTGCCCGTGGTGATGATTTCAGGCCATGGCAACATCGAAACGGCGGTTTCCGCCATCCGTCGCGGCGCTTATGACTTCATCGAGAAGCCGTTCAAGGCCGACAGGCTGATCCTCATTGCCGAACGCGCGCTCGAGACC
>NZ_RZSJ01000061.1:0-17365 GCF_003998025.1 Mesorhizobium sp. M8A.F.Ca.ET.021.01.1.1 | reverse complement strand
CGAAGGAATAGCGCAGGCACATGGCGAAGGAGGCGATCATGGCGATCGGGTTGGCGATGCCCTTGCCGGCAATGTCTGGCGCCGAGCCGTGCACCGGCTCGTACAGCGCCTTGCGCTTCTTGGTCTTGGCATCAGGCGCGCCGAGCGAGGCCGATGGCAGCATGCCGATCGAGCCGGTCAGCATGGCGGCGATGTCGGACAGCATGTCGCCGAACAGATTGTCGGTGACGATGACGTCGAACTGCTTTGGCCAGCGCACCAGCTGCATGCCGCCGGCATCGGCCAGCATGTGGTCGAGCTTGACGTCGGCATAGCGCGCCTTGTGGGTTTGGGTGACGACCTCGTTCCACAGTACGCCGGACTTCATGACGTTGCGCTTTTCCATCGAGGTGACGTGGTTCTTGCGGGTCCGGGCCAGCTCGAAGGCGACGCCCGAAATGCGCTCGATCTCGAACGTGTCGTAGACCTGCGTGTCGATGCCGCGCTTCTGGCCGTTGCCGAGATCGATGATCTGCTTGGGCTCGCCGAAATAGACGCCGCCGGTCAGCTCGCGCACGATGAGGATGTCGAGGCCTTCGACCACTTCCTGCTTCAACGAGGAAGATGCCGCCAGCGCCGGATAGCAGATTGCGGGCCTGAGATTGGCGAACAGCTCCATGTCCTTGCGCAGGCGCAAGAGCCCGGCCTCGGGGCGCACCTCGTAAGGCACCGCATCCCACTTCGGCCCGCCGACGGCACCGAACAGCACCGCGTCCGCCGCCATCGCCTTTTCCATGTCGGCATCGGAGATCGCCGCGCCATGCGCATCGTAGGCACAGCCGCCGACAAGGCCCTCATCGGTGACGAAGCCGCTGCCGAGCTTTTCGTTCATCGCCGCGATCAGCTTCTTGACCTCGGCCATGGCCTCGGGGCCGATGCCGTCGCCGGGGAGCAGGAAAAGATGCTTCGTTGCCATGGAGAAAACCGTCCCAGAAAGATTTGAACCGCGGCCTTGCTAAACGCCAAGTGGTTGCAGCGCAAGCCGTAACGGGAGGGAGAACGCCGCGATGCGAACAAGGGCACCATCGGCGATCCTTCGCGCCCCCCCCTCTGTCCTGCCGGACATCTCCCCCACGAGGGGGGACATTGGCTATCATATCGGCCTTCGCAAATGTCAGGCGTTTACAGATAGCGCCGTTAGCAAAGCTGCCGATCTCCCCCCTCGTGGGGGAGATGCCCGGCAGGGCAGAGGGGGGCGCTGCCCCGCCGGGAGGCCCAAGTTACTGCCCCATGGAAGATGCCATCACCGATGCGAGAGAATGTTGACCAGCCGGCCGAGGGGATCGCGCACATAGAAGCGCCGCACGCCCCAGGGTTCGTCGGCAGGCCCATATTCGATGGCGAAACCGGCGGCCTGCATCGCTTCGAGCGCCGCATCGACATCGTCGACTTCGATCGACAGGTCCGGCACCGGCGTGCCGGACCCGCCTTGCGCCATGAAGCTGACCTGCACCTGCATCGTCTCCCCGGAGCCGTAGGTGGCGATCCAGCCCTGGTCCATGAGCAGATCGAGGCCGAGCACATCGTGGTAGAAACGGCTGGCCGCCGCCGCGTCCCGTGTCTCGATATTGGCCACGATGCGCCGGACCTTCATCGCCTTGGTCTCTCAGGCGGTACGCCGCAGCGCCGTCACCTCGATCTCGATCTTCATTTCCGGTTTGTTCAGCTGGCACACGATCATCGTCGCCGCCGGCCTGATGTCGCCGAACGTCTCGCCGAGGATCGGGAAGACGACATCCACGAAGGCCTGATCGGTGATGTAGTAATGCGCCCGCACCACATCCGCCATTTCGAAGCCGCCATCCCCGAGCGCCTTGCCGATCGTCGCCAGGCAGTTACGCGTCTGCGCCTCGACCGTCTCCGGCATCGTCATGGTCGCATAATCATAGCCGGTCGTCCCGGACACGAAACACCAGTCGCCCTGCACCACGGCACGCGAATAGCCGGCGGTCTTTTCGAAGGGTGAGCCGGTGGAGATGAGTTTGCGCATGAGGAGCCTCGCCATGATTGCAACCATTCTGTGGCGAAAACGCCGATCCTGCCATGGGCCAATACGAATGGATCGGCAGCGCAGAATCGGCGCCACCGACGGGCCCGCCCTGTCCGCCTCCGCGCCCTGTTGGCCTCCGCGAGGACGGGAATCCGTGAAGTATGCCGCCATTGCAATTTCTGCTTGCATTCCGGAACAAAAACAGAACTAATATGAAACAGCCGCGAGACCCGTCGCGGCAGCTCCGGGGGGAGGATCAGAGCCATGTCAGGCGGCACCGACGCGCTTGCGCGCGCATTCGTTGGTTCTTTGCGCGTCTGGCTGTCGTTGGCTGGGATGGGAGCCATTATCGTTCTCGCCACGCCGGCGTTCGCGGCCGGCGCCGACCATGCAACCTGTTTCAGCCGTGGCAAGGTCGACCCCGACCAGCGGACCGCTGCCTGTACCCGCGCGATCGCGCTAACGCCGGACGACGCCGGCCTCTATGTCAATCGCGCCAAGGCTTTCAGCAGGAAAGGCGAGCACGACCGCGCCATCGTCGACTGCGACGAAGCGATCGAGATCGACCCCGCCAACGCAAAGGCTTACGGCGTGCGCGGCATTGCCTGGCAGGACAAGGGCGACCACACCCGCGCCATTGCTTCGTTCGACGAGGCGATCCGGCTGGACCCGGCAAATTCGGCTTTCCGCTTTAACCGCGCCAAGAGCTGGGGCTTGAAGGGCGACTATGCCCGGACTCTCGCCGATCTGGATGAAGCGATCCGCCTCGACCCGGCCGACGCCCAGGCTTACCGGGTACGCGGCATGACGATGGCCCGGATCGGCAAGGCAAAAGAAGCATTTGCCGATCTCGACAAAGCCATCTCCTTGAAGCCGACCGATCCAGGGTCTTACTTTATCCGGGCATTGGTCTGGAAGACGATCGATCCCGACAAGGCCATCGCCGATCTGGACAAGGCCATCGCGCTCGATCCGGCCAACCCTAAATACGCCGAGGAAAGGCTGAGCCTCCAAGCCACCCGACGGCCCCCCGACCCCGCGGCCAGTCCGGCTTATGAAGCAGCCGAAGAGCCTGCCGCGCCGCGCGTATACGAGCCGCTTCAACTCTACCCCAGGAAAGAGGACCATTCCGAGCGCGTTGCCTGGGAACTGAAGCGGGGATTGGAGCAGCAGGTACAGGGCTACGTCGCCGGCGCAATCGCAAGTTTCAGCTCTGCCATTCAGCTCGATCCCTACAATGCCGAGGCCTTTTACGATCGGTCGCTCGCCGAGGCATCGCAGGGCAACTACGCCGCTGCCGCCAATGATTGCCGACGCGCCGTTGAACTGGACCCCGGGCGCGCGGGCTCGTGCAACGAGCATGCGCCCGGCGAACCGGACCAGTCGGCAGCCGGGAATGTGAGGGACCCGGCCGCCGCAAAAGTCCTGGTCGAACGCGCCGAGGCGCGGCTGGCGGATTATAGCGTCGGTGGCGCGCTTCTCGATCTTTCCAAGGCGATCAGCCTCGACCCTAACAATGCCGAGGCCTATCTCGTACGCGGCCGCGCGAGGACATTGAGTGGCGACAAGGCCGGCGCCGCGGCGGATTGCCGGCGCGCCGTCGAACTCGATCCGCGGCGGGCTGGAATCTGCGACAAGCAGGTCACGGGCGACAGCGTCGAATTGGCGCCACCGCCGGACGCACCAGCGGCGGAGCCCGAGAAGCCGCCATCGGCCATTCCGGAGATGACGGCCGCGCAAGGCAAGGCGCTGACCGAGAGGGCGCTGGCCGCAAAGGATCCGCGCGCCCTGGAGGCCGTCCTTGGTGGCGACGCCTTTCTCGACATGGGCAAGTATGACCAGGCGATCGGCGCCTACGACAAGGCGATCGAGCTCGATCCCGAAAACCGCTTTGCCCATTTCGGCCGCGGCCGGGCCTGGGCCGCCAAACGCGATTACGGCAAGGCGATCGCGGACTACGACAAGGCCATACGGACCAGTCCCGACTTTGGCGCGGCGCTTTCGCACCGGGGTCTGGCCAAGGCCACCTCGGGTGATGCCGATGGTGCGCTTGCCGACTGCGGCCGCGCCGCCGACCTCGACCCGAAGGCGCGCGACGCCTTCTACTGCAAGGGCGTGGCCTGGCACGCCAAGGGCGACGCCGGGCGTGCGATCGCCGCCTATTCCGTCGCGATCGGGATCGATGCGAAGGATGACGCCAGCTATTATGCGCGCGGCATGGCGCGGGCCGACCGGAAGGACTATGCCGGCGCCGTCGTCGACTTCGACGAGGCACTGCAGCTCGACCCCGGCAATCCCGACTATGCCATCGCCCGCAAGGCGGCGGCCAACGCCGGCCGGGAGCCAGCGGCGAAAGCCAAGGCCGCGGCAACCAAGCCCGCCGGCCAGGCGCGAACCAAGATCGTCGAGGACGCTATCGAGCAGGGAACGATCTGGCGCGCCCAAAATCAGTTCGACCGGGCGATCGAGCAGTACGACATAGCGGTCGCCGCCGACCCATCCAATGCCGGCGCCCACACCTTGCGCGCCTTCACCTATGCGTTGAAAGGCGACCCCGACCGGGCCATGGCCGACTACGACAAGTCGACAAAGCTCGATCCAAAGTCGACCGACGCCTATTTCTACCGTTCCGCCATCTGGCTGCAGAGAGGCAAGATCGACCGGGCCATCGCCGATCTGAGCACCATCATTTCGCTGCAGCCGGCCAATGCCGACGCTTATGTGCTGCGCAGCCGGGCCCGCGCCGTGAAACAC
The DNA here is from genome assembly GCF_003998025.1 of Mesorhizobium sp. M8A.F.Ca.ET.021.01.1.1. Lineage (NCBI taxonomy): Bacteria > Pseudomonadati > Pseudomonadota > Alphaproteobacteria > Hyphomicrobiales > Phyllobacteriaceae > Mesorhizobium > Mesorhizobium sp. M8A.F.Ca.ET.021.01.1.1. The sequence continues at coordinate 12,582 of NZ_RZSJ01000061.1, read as the reverse complement.
GATTGCGACGGCATCATCGCCGATTCCACGGAGGTGATCCGACTGCGGCCAACGGATGCCGAAGCATGGTTCAACCGCGGATTCTGCTGGAACAGGGAGAAGCAATACGACCGCGCCATCGCCGACCTGGATGAGGCTTTACGCCTTGATCCAAACCACGCCAATGCCAGCAAGGAGCGCGACGATGCGGCCATGGCGAGAGCGGCAAACAAGCAGGCGCCAACGACAGGGGGCGCGGCGGCAACGACGCGCGACATCACGAAGAGTGGCATAGCCCTCTACAACAAGGGTCGCTACGACCTTGCGATCGCCAAATTCGATCAGGCATTGGCGCTCGATTCCAACGATGCCGAGGCTTTCGGATATCGCGGTCTCGCCTGGGGGCAGAAGGGCAATTACGATCGCGCCATAACGGACTACGGCAGCGCGATTGCGCTCGAGCCAAAGAACGGCAGCTATTATTCCGCCCGTGGCTTTGCCTGGACGGCCAAGAACGACCACAAACGGGCCATCGACGATTTCAGCAAGGCGATCGAGTTCGATCCCACCTACGCCCTGCATTTCCACGCTCGCGGGATCAGCCGGATGACCATAGGCGATTACGACGGCGCCATAGCAGACTATGACGAAGCCATCGGCCTTAGTCCGGGCGTCGCCAAAATGCGTGTCGATCGCGGTATCGTCTGGATGGCCAAGGGCGATGCGAAGCGCGCCCTGGCGGATTTCGACATGGCGATCCAGATCGATCGGAACAGTCCGGGCGGCTACTTCGGCAGAGGCCTGGTGCAGGCACGCGCGGGCGATCACGACGGCGCGATCGCCAACTTCACTCACGCCATCAAGCTCTACCCCAACTATGCCGATGCCTACACTTTCCGGGGCCGTTCCTGGGAGGCAAAAGGCAACACCAAGCGCGCCAAGGCCGACCGCAGGAAAGCGCTGAGCCTGGGAGCAAATTGAAGCTTGTCCGGTTGGGATTGCGAGCAGTTCCGGCTGGCCCATGGCCGGCTCCGAGCGGTAGACGCCGCTATGGATTTTGACGTTGAAGACCTTGTGCGCCGGCTACCGTGAGGTGCTCTGCGGTCCCGGTCAGGGGTTCTGCATTGCCCGCCATGCGTCAGCCGGGTTGGTCCTTGGCCGATTCAGCTGTTTCTCCGGTGAAGACAACCCTTGTGCCTTTGTGCACCTCAAGGGCGAGGTCTTCGGCATCCCAATTGGTCAACCTGATGCAACCATGCGAGAAGGTCTTCCCGATCTTGCCGGGTTCGGGCGTACCGTGAATCCCGTAACTTTCAATGGACAGATCGATCCAGATCGATCCGACAGGATTGTTAGGTCCGGCAGCGATGGTGAAGGGCCTTTTGGTTCTTACCCCCTTGAAGGCGAAGTGAGGATCATAATGATAGGTGGGATTGTGGACCACGCGCGTGACTTGTGCCTCGCCGCTCGGCGCCGGCTTCTCTTCGCTTCCAATCGAGGCGGGGTAGACCGAAATCACTTTGCCGGAATTGTCGAGAACGCGAACTTGGCGCGCGGCCTTGTCGACTTCGAGGCTGGCAACGGCTGAGGAGGGATCGCCTCGGGCGATAGCCGGCACCAGCAACTTTGCGCCGGCCGTCCTGAAGCTGATGCCCGGGTTGAGCCTTCGCAGCAATTGTTCGCTGATGTGGAAGCGCTCTGCGATCCGTTCCAACGAACTGCGATAGCCGAGCCTGCGCAGGTGAGCCATTCTTTCCATGCTGGCCGGAATGCGCTTGGTAAACGGTCCACGCACGTCCTTGCGCGTCAGCTCGTAGTTCACAAGAACCGCGCCTTGCGAGGTTGCGACCAGCTTGTCCCAGGTCTCCCGGTTGAGCTTGCCATCGGCGGGCAGCGCGTTGGCCGCCTGAAATGCCCGCACCGCCTTGGTGAAGTTCTCCGCCTGGTGGCCGTCAATGAGGCCCGACGAGAACCGCGCGCGATCCAAAAGGATCTGTGCCTTCAGCACGGTCGCATCGACGCCCTTCGTTGCAGCGTCGCCGAATTGAGCATTGTTGACGGTGGCTGCGTCCAGCTTTGCCGCCTCTGTGGCGCCAGCCGCGAAGGCGAACAAAACAAGCGCCAGAAGAACGAGTCTGACCATCAATGTTACTCCAGGCACTGCCGCGCGAAGCTGCTTCTATGACGCCGCTCGGCCGATCTGGTTCCATTTGTCCCAGCGAATATCGCCGTTGAGTCTGGTTGGGCAGAAGGCCATCCTCGATCTCCGCGCCGGCGACCGGCGGCGCTCAAAGGAAGAACGGCGCATAAACTGCGGTCCTGCGCGCGTCGGCAACGATGGACGGTTGTCGCGCGTAGGCAGAGGAAATTAGCCCCGCGCGGACGACAGCCGTAGGAGCGTCAGCATAGCGCCGGTCACAGGAATAGACGCGGACCGACTGTCCCCATCCGCGGTGGCCACAGTGTGCGAATTTGACCTGTTTGATCGGCTGCAACTTGGCATCTGATTCGCCTGCTGCGTAGAAACAAAGGGACAGAGCACTAAAGTGCGCCCGGTTTTCGCCGGAAATGCCCCGGTTAGTTCGCCGACCCCAGCGCCTTGTCCAGCGCTTCCTTCACATCGGCCGGCCATGTCGCCACCGGCGGCCAGGCGTTCGGTTGGCCATTGTCGCCGCGACGGGCGAAGTAGAGTTGGTGCTTGGCCGGGTCAACCGCCATGAAGCCGTCATTGCCGCCGCAATCATGCGGTACGCAGCCGCTGGCGTAGAAGGCGCCGGACGCGGTCTTTTCCGTGCCGCCGCCGACCAGCAGGCTGGTCGCCATGTCGGGCATGTCCTTGCCGAGCAGTTTCTGGGCTTCCTTGTAGACGGCCTCATTGTGAAAGGCGTCGATGATGTTGTCGTATTTCGACGGGTCGATATCCTTCCAGTCCGTGCCGGGCTCCGGCATGTAGGCCAGATTGCCCGAAATGGTCAGTCCGCTCGCTGGCGACCATTGCAAAGCCGGCTTTTCATCGCCGGGCAAAAGATACGGCACGAAATAGATGGCGTTGTCGGACACCGCCGAGGGCGGCGCGCCGCACTCGTCCTGCTCGACCGTGATGCTCTGGATGGCGCCACCCTCCGGCTTCCAGACGATCACCTTGGCCGGGCCGCACTGGTTGCCGCCATCGCCGACATCGACCAGCGCCACATTGACGTCGCCGATCTTGACGATCTTATCGAAAAAGACGTCATAGTTGCTGGCCAGCTGTTTGCCGTCATAGGACAGCACCTTCTCGCCGTCCTGCTCCGGCTGCGTGATGGTGAGTTGGCCGCCTTCGAACGGGATCGGCGCCTGCTTGTCGTCCTCGGAAGCGTCGGCAGCGTTCGTTCCCGTGTCCTGGTCGGTGGCTGGCTTTTCGGCCGCCGGCGCTTGCTCCGCGGCGGGCGTCTGGGTCTGGGTTTGCGCAAACGCGGTGGGTGCCAACAACAAGGCCACCCCGCAGGCGCCGGCCAGAAGCTGGTGTCTCATGACTGTCCCTCCCTCAGTCGCGTCCCGGCAGGAAAGGCCGGGCCTATCGGCCGCTCAGGCCCAGGGGCGCAGTTCGGCGTTCTTCTTCTCGAACGAGGCGATGGCGCCGGCCTTTTCCATGGTCAGGCCGATGTCGTCGAGCCCGTTGAGCATGCAATGCCGCTTGAAGTCGTCGAGATCGAAGGTCACGACGCCGCCGTCCGGGCCACGGATTTCCTTGGCTTCGAGATCGACCGACAGAGTTGCGTTGGAGCCGCGCGAGGCGTCGTCCATGAGCTTCTCCAGGTCCTCGGGGCTGACGGTGATCGGCAGCACGCCGTTCTTGAAGCAGTTGTTGTAGAAGATGTCGGCGAACGAGGTCGAGATGACGCAGCGTATCCCGAAATCGAGCAGCGCCCATGGCGCGTGCTCCCTGCTCGAGCCGCAGCCGAAATTGTCGCCGGCGACCAGGATCTGCGCCTTGCGGTAGGCCGGCTTGTTGAGCACGAAGTCCGGATTTTCCGAACCGTCGTCCTTGTAGCGCATCTCGGCAAACAGGCCGGTGCCAAGCCCTGTACGCTTGATCGTCTTGAGATAATCCTTCGGGATGATCATGTCGGTGTCGACATTGACGATCGGCATGGGGGCGGCGACGCCGGTGAGCTTGGTGAATTTTTCCATGGCTTTGGCCCGTGTTTTCGTTGCGGGGGATTTTCTGGAGCCCGGTTTACACAAAGCCGCGGGCAAATAAAAGGCAGCTGTTCGTGCGCGCCGGCGCCAGGGTGCCGACGAAACGGCTTCGAATTCACCGCCCGATGGTGCACTCTGGCTGTGATGGCAGAAAATTCCCACGTCCTCTACGCCCGCGAGGCATCGCTCGATACCGCGCAGTTCCGCCGCGTGCTGGCCGAATCCGGCCTCGGCGAAGTCAGGCCCGTCGATGACGAGGCCAGACTGAAGGCGATGCTGGAGGGCGCCGATTTGATCGTGACCGCCCGTCTCGACATGGAAGGCAAGCCGCTGATTGGCGTTGCCCGCTGCCTGACCGACTTTTCCTGGGTCTGCTACATCTCCGACCTCGCCGTATCGGCCAAGGCGCAGGGACTTGGCATCGGCAAGGGGCTGATGGACGAGGTGGCCCGGCAGCTCGGACCGTCGGTCGCCATCAGCCTGATTTCGATGCCCGATGCCGTCGGCTTCTACGAACGCATCGGCATGAAGCGCATGCCGGACGCCTTCTGGATCTCCCGCAAGCGCTGATTCTTTATCTGCCGCGATCTATCCGGTCGCCAATGGCGTGCGATCTTGCCGCTTGACATGCAACCAAATGGTTGCATATTAGAGCAATGAGCATGGATGCAGTCTTTCGCGCCCTGGCGGACCCGACACGCCGGCAATTGCTGGACAGCCTCCATGCCAGGAATGGGCAGACGCTGAATGCGCTGTGCGCCGAGATGGCCATGACCCGCCAGGCGGTGACCAAGCACCTGGCGATCCTGGAGGAAGCAAACCTCGTCGCCACCATCCGCCGGGGTCGAGAGAAGGAGCACTACCTCAACCCGGTTCCGATCAACGAGATCGCCGACCGCTGGATTGGCAAATTCGAGCGGGGGCGGCTGACTGCCCTCAGCGACCTGAAGAAACGCCTCGAAAGGGAAGACTGATGAGCAACAGCTTCGTTTATGTGACCTATATTCGCACCACGGCCGAAAAGCTCTGGGAAGCGTTGACCGACCCGGAGTTCAACCGGCAGTTCTTCCTCTGCTCCTATCAGGAGAGCGAATGGAAGGTGGGCTCCTGCTGGAAGCTGATCTTCCCCGACGGGCGGGTCGCCGACAGCGGCGAGATCCTCGAGATCGATCCGCCGCGGCGCCTGGTCATCAAATGGCGCAATGAATGGATGCCCGAGATCAGGGAAGACGGCTACACGCGCTGCACCTTCACCATCGAGCCGGACGGCGAGCTGATGAAGCTTACCGTAACCCATGAAGCGGACGGGCCGCACAGGCTGATCGGCAACGTCGCCAAGGGGTGGCCGCTGGTGCTGGCCAGCCTGAAGAGCCTGCTCGAGACCGGCAAGGGCTTCGAGCGTCCGCCATCAAAGGGTTGAAGGCTCGTTTCGTCAACGAAACAAATTTGATGTGGAGGCATCCATGATCCACGCTCCCAGGGTACGGAGCATGACCAATGGCGACACCGTCATGGCATCGGCCGAGATCGAAGCGCCTCCGGAACGCATCTTCGAGGCACTGGTCGGCGAGGAAATCGGGCAATGGTGGGGGTCGGCCGACACCGAACGGATGGTCGACTGGTCGGCCGACCTGCGCGTCGGCGGCCATTGGACCGCTATTGTCCGAACGGCCGAAGGCACGGACCTGCCGGCCAGCGGCGAATTCCTCGAGATCGAGGCGCCGCGCCGGATCGTCCAGACGCGGGCCTATGCATGGGACCATCCCGCGCTTGGCCGACGGCAAACCACGGTAGCCTGGCTGCTGCAGCCGGTTGCCAGGGGCACGCGCCTTACCATCTGCCATGGCGGTTTTGCCGGGCTGCACGAAGCGGCGGCGGAACATGCAGAGGGCTGGGCGCGGGTGCTTGCCTGGCTGCAGGCACATGTCGAGGCTGGAAGACTGGCTGCGGCCTGAGCGGCGGGCCGTTGCTTTGCGTAGCCTCTCTCCGCCTTGACCCACACCTCATCCGGCCCACATCCCATGCATGGGAAAACAGGCATGTTTCATAGGCACGGCCGGTTGGGGCGTTCCGACACGATACGGCCAAGACTTCCCACAACCCGGTTCGCATCTCGAACGCTATTCCCGGCACTTTCCGGTCGTCGAGATCAATACATCCTTCTACAAGTCGCACCGCCGCGAGACCTATGAGCGCTGGGCACGCGCCGTGCCGGAGCACTTCCGCTTCGCCGTCAAGCTGCCGAAGGCCATCACCCATGAGCACCGCCTCGCCGGCTGCGACGACCTCCTTGAGAGCTTTCTCCTGCAGGCCGAAGGTCTCGGCGCAAAGCTGAGCGTGCTTCTGGTGCAGCTGCCTCCGAGCCTATCCTTCGAGCCGGATGTCGCGAGCGGTTTCTTCGATATGGTCAGTAAGCGAACCCAAGCCAGGCTGGTTTACGTACCGCGCCATCCCAGCTGGTTCGAACCGGAGGCTGAAGCGCTTCTGGCCGATCGCCGGATCGCGCGTGTCGCCGCCGACCCCGCTCCGGTGCCATCTGCTGCGGCGCCGGCAGGCTGGCCCGGCCTCGCCTATTTCCGCTGGCACGGCGCGCCGCGCGCCTATTACTCCGACTACGATGCCGATAGTCTCGCCAGATTTGGCCGGCAAATGGAGGCGGCGGCGGCTTTCGGTGCCGAGGTCTGGGGCATCTTCGACAACACGGCCGCCGGCCATGCGCTGGGCAACGCGCTTGCCGTCGAATCGATGATCGCCCAGACGCTTCTTCCTTCTCCCCTTGTGGGAGAAGGTGTCGCCGAAGGCGACGGATGAGGGGTGTTCCAGCTTGGCAAGGACGGAGATCTGTCACGCACCCCTCAACCGTCTCGGCGCTGCGCGCCGATCCACCTTCTCCCACAAGGGGAGAAGGGAGAGGCAGGCCCAGGCCAGGCGCCTCAAATCACATTCAATTCCCGGAACGCCCGGCCCTCGGCCACCCGTTCGTAGCCAAACGCCGAGCAATCGATCGTCCGGTAGCCGCCATGCACGATCAGTTCCGCCAGCGCCTTGCCGACCGCCGGCGCTTGCTGCAGGCCGTGGCCGGAAAATCCGTTGGCGAAGAGGAAATTCGTCACCTCGGGGTGCGGGCCGATCACCGCGTTCTGGTCGAGGGTGTTATAGTCATAATGCCCGGCCCAGGCACGCGTCGGCTTGATCGCCTCGAAGGCCGGGATGCGGGTTGCCAGCACCGGCCAGATCACCTCTTCGAACAGCGGCCAGTCGACGTCGAAATCGCCGGGATCGGCCGGGCCGTCGCCCTCTTCCGGTTCGGCGCCGCCGGTCAGGTAGACCGAGCCTTCCGGCCTGACATAGATGCCCGAGGGATCGACCAGCAGCGGCATGTCGGCATATTTCTCGCGCGCCTCGAAGACGAAGACGTTGCGCTTGCGCGGCTCGACCGGCAGCGCCAGCCCGGCAAGGGCGGCGACCTTGCCGGCATTCGGCCCGGCGGCGTTGATGACGGTGCCGGCCTCGATCCGGTCGCCATTATCGAGGCTGACGCCGGTGACGCGGTGGCCCTGCCGCTCGATACCGGTGACCGAAGCGCTGATGAAGTCGATCTTCTTCTGCCGCAGCGCCTTGCGGAACAGCGTCAGCATCGCATGCGCGTCGAACCAGCCTTCGCCGGTGCGGCCATAGGCGCCGGCGGTGATGCCTTCCGCCGACAGCCAAGGGAAGCGGCGCGTCAGCTGGTCGGCGTCCTCGAGCAGTATGTCGGCGCCTTCGGCGACCTGCGCCTCGTGGTTGGCCCTGAGGATCGGCAGCCCGGCCTCGCCGGCAAGGATGAGATAGCCGCCCTCGCGAAAACCGATATCGGCGTCAGTGCCGAATTCTTCCTTCAGCCGCCGGAACAGTTTCAGCGTGAATTGCGACAGGCGGATGTTTTCCGAAATCGAGAATTGCTGGCGGATCGAGGCCATGGATAGCGTCGTCGCCGAATGGGCGAATTGCGGGTCGCGCTCGATCAGCGCGATCGAGCCGGAAAACCCTTCCTCGCGCAGATAGTAGGCGACCGAGGAGCCGACGATGGCTCCGCCGATGATGACGATGTCGTAGCGCACTTTTCTTCTCCGATCCGCCGTCCACACTCTACGCGACCGGCAAAGTGATCTCGAAGCGCGTGCCGCGCTCGGAGTCAACCAACCTGATCGTACCATCATGCGCTTTCAGGAGGGCCAGCACGATGCCGAGGCCCATGCCGGTGCCGCCGGTAGCGCGCCGCGTGGTGAAGAACGGCTCGAAGATGCGCGCCTGGTTGCTTGGCGAAATGCCGGCGCCATCGTCGCTGACCAGCACGGTCGCCTTGCCGCCGGCGCTTGCGGCAGTGATCGAAACTTGCGTCGCGCCGTGCCTGGCCGAGTTGTCGATGAGATTGCCAAGCACGATTGCTCCGTTCTCGGCCGAGATGCGCAAGGCCAGATCGCCGCCGGCCTCGACGCCAACCGCCAGCCTGGTGTCGACGGGAAGCAGCGCCAGCGCCGACCTGACCGAGGTGCTTTCGCCGCTGGGCGCGAGGTTTTCGGCCCGCGCCAGGTCGAGCAGCCGCCGGACCAGCAGGTTGAGCCGTCCGGCATCGGTGACGATATTGTTGGAGAAGCGCCGCCGCTCGTCATCATCCATCGCCGCGCCGGAATCGCGCAGCAGTTCGGCCGCGCCCTGGATCGCCGTCAGCGGCGATTTGAGCTCATGCGAGACGTGGGTGGCAAAGGTCTGGATCGAATCCGAGCGCGCCTGCAGTTTCTCCGCCATGTCGAGAAACGCGGCGGACAGTTCGGCCATTTCGCGCGTGCCATGGTGGTCGAGCGGCCGGATCGCGTCGCGCTCGCCGGCGGCGATGCGCTGGGTGCGGTCGATCAGCGCATAGATCGGCCGGCTGACAGTGCGCAGGAAGACGAGGCCGATGAGCAGCGTGCCGCCGAGGATGGCGATCGCCGCCGCCGTCACCTTGCCGCGTTCGCCATAGAGATGTTTTATGATGTTGTTGGGCGTCCGCGAGACATAGACCACGCCGGCGACCTTGCCGTTGACGGCAACCGGCAGGGCGACGAAGACGCGCACCTTGGTGCCGCGGCTGACCGAATAGAGCGGCGGCGCCGGCTGGTTGGGGATGCGCAGCCGGAGCGCGCTGGCATAGCGCCCGGCAAGTGCGGCACGCACCTCCTCGACCCCGGCAAGCGACTGCCCGATTTCGTCGCGCCCGGCAATGACGACACCTGCGGGATCAAGCAGCCGGAAACCGGCCAGCGTGGTCTTCTGCGTCGCATCGAGAATGCCGGTCAGGCGCGCGCCGATCGCGGCGAAAGCGGGATCGGCCGTGGCGGGCATCCCGGCAGGCCGGGTCGCAAGCACGTAATCCGAGGCGAGATCGAGCCGCGGCTCGATCGGCCGATAGGGCGATTCGGGATTGGCGCTTCGGCTCGCGCCGCCATTGGCCCCAGGCATCGGCGCGCCGAGCTTTTCCGGCAAAATGCCGGCGTCGCGCACCTCCTGCGCATAGATGGCGGCGATGGCGGCACCCTGCGCGATCAGCTCCGCCTCGGTCTGGCGGATCAGCTGGTTCTCATAGAGGCGGAAGAAGAACAGGCCGACCAGCGGCAGCGCCATCACCAGGATCAGGATGGCGACGACGACCGTGGCGAGACGAGGCCGCCATTTGCGGCCGATCCACTTGCTGCCAATCCATTTGCTGGACGTCGTCAGCCGCATCGGCCGAGCCGGAAGCCGACGCCATGCACCGTCTCGATGACCTCCGGGCAACCCACCGCCGCCAACTTGGCGCGGATGTTGCGGATATGGCTGTCGACGGTGCGGTCGGCGACATGGATCTTGCCCGCATAGGCACTGGCCATCACCGCCTCGCGGTCGAGCACATGGGTGGGCCGCGCCAGAAACCCTTTCAGGATCGAGAACTCGATCCCCGTCAGGGCCAGCGGCTTGCCGTCGAAGGCGGCCGCGTGGCTGGCCGGCGCCAAGGTGAGCTTGCCCTGCGCGAACTGCCTGTCGTCGGCGGGTTCGGGCGCGACGGGGCGGGCGCGCCGCAGGATGACGTTGACGCGGGCGACCAGCTCGCGCGGGCTGAACGGTTTGGTGACATAATCGTCGCCGCCCATTTCGAGCCCAAGGATGCGGTCGATCTCCTCATCTCGCGCGGACAGGAACAGCACCGGCACGTCTGATGTGTGGCGCAGCCGCCGGCAGACCTCCAGCCCGTCCATCTCAGGCATGCCGATGTCGAGCACGACAAGGTCGGGCGTGCGCCGTTCGATCGCCTGCAGGGCGGCGGCGCCATCGGCCACGGCAGCCGTTTTCATGCCGGCCTTTTCCAGCGCGAAGCAGATCACTTCGCGGATATGCGGGTCGTCGTCGGCGACGAGGATGTGATGCGGCATGGCTCAGCGATCCGGCACGGGTTCTGCGACACCAGGAACAATGATCGGCTGCCTGCTGTCGAGATAGCGAAGCAGGCGCCAGTCGCGAAAGCTCCAGCTCCGCCAGTTTTCCTGCATGCTGCGATACCAGCCTTCATCGACACCGCGCAACCTTGCCAGTTCGCCGACGGCGCCGGCATCGGCCGTCTTACGCTGACGATCGAAGAAGCGGTCGAGCGCCGGAAAGGCGCCCGGGCCGAGCGAGCGCAGATACCAGGCGTCGAGGGGAATGCCCTGGCCGGTCATTTCAAGGGAATGGTCGACATTGTAATTGGCGATCAGCGCGGCGAAGTTGATGAAACAGCAGGCATAAAGCGCCAGGGATAACGTCAGAAGATTGGCGGAGAGCAGCCATTCATTGGATTTTCCGAGCGCGATGCGGGCGATGATCAGCGCAAGCCCGGCCGCCACCAGCCCCATCCAGACGAAAGCAGCGACGCGCCAGCAGGTCAGCGCATAGATGCCGACATAGAGGTCGAGCCGCAGGATCGACGAGGCGACCAGCATGATGTTCTGCGCTACCAAGGCATAGACCAGGCGGCGGATAAGCGGATCGGCCGATGCCTCGCTGCCGGGCCTCAGCGCCGCAAGGACAAAACCGGCGGCGAGCAGCGCGGTGACAACAAGCGGATAGGCGCCTCGATGCGCGTAGGCGGCGTAGCTCAAGCCATCGGGAAGCGCGACCCCGCCCCACAGATAGGTGGCGTCGAGCCCGCTCTGCATCGCGAACAGGATGTTGAAGACAACGAGCGCTCGAAGGATAGCCGCCTTACCGAAGGCGATGTCCTCGACAACATGCCTGTCCGGGCCAGCCGCCGGCTGGGCATCGGCAGGGGGATGATCTGGCCGGAAAATACGCCGCCGGAATCGGGGCAGGCGCGGCCGCAGAAAGGCCCAGACGCCGGCAAGCACGAACAGCCAGAAGGCAATCCGCGTCAGCTGGATCAGGTCGAGCAGCCTGATGAGATCGATCAGCGACAGCCAGTATTCGATGACCGGATTGGCGGCGCCGAACAGGGCGACGAAGACGGCGCCCAGCGTCAGCGGCATGACCCAGACCGCGATCGCCGCCAGCCTTATGCGATGCCCGCCGAACCGCCGCGCCGCCCTTCGCCACTGGAGAAAATCGCCGAGGAACCGGACCGGCGCCGCCAGCCCGAACAGCACGACCTGGCCGGTAATGCGCGCCATGCGGTGCCGCAGCCGGCCACTCAGCGAAAGCGCGAACGCCACCAGGGCCGCGAGCGCGATCGAGACGGACAAGGGGCTGACAGTCTCGGCCAGCGGCAGCAGCGCGACAAGCAAGGCGGCTGACTTGAGCCACACCTTGCCATCGTTGAACGCGGCGGGATGCACGGCCACCACCGCCGCGGCAATCAGGATGGCGAACAGGAGAACCGTGATGCCGGCGGGCTGGCCGTAGAACAGGAAATCGGCGATCGCGACCAACAGCAGGGCAACGCCGAAGCGGCTGCGATAGCTTGGCGCCGAAGTGAGCAACACTGTCATGACCTGATCGTCCCCATGGCTTCCAGTCGGGCCGTCGGAGGGCGTCTGCGGACGAAAGGGATGAGGGTTGCCGTCGCACGTGGTGGATCGGCCAGCCACCAGCCTTCGCTGCGCAGCCTGTGGGGCAGGGACCAACGGGGTTTTGCTCGCTTTTGCATGCCGCCTGTCTCGCAGGCCGGCCGGGTGGCGATGCGGCGGATCGGAGGAGGTTTTCGGCAGGCGTGTGCAGTTTTCGTGCAGGGCTGGTGCGCTGCCCGCCATTCTTTGCGGACGCGTTGGCGTACCCCAGCCAGGCTCCTTTCCTCTCCCTCCGGAGGGGGGAGAGCGACTATCTGGGGTGTCAAGTTGCATTTGCGAATTCGCTTCTCGCGTCGCGTGCTTTTGCGTTGAGGATGACGAGAAGTTTTCTGGCGAGTGCGATGCGGATGAGCATTTTGGGCTTTCC
>NZ_RZSJ01000619.1:0-3544 GCF_003998025.1 Mesorhizobium sp. M8A.F.Ca.ET.021.01.1.1 | reverse complement strand
CACCTCTTTCGTTAAGGTCTCCCCGATCGCCTTGTAGCCGATGCTCATGTCGGCGACGAGGATGGTCCTTCCGTCGCGCTCCTTGCGCGAGCGGACCGTCAGCGCCTCCCAAAGCGGCAGGACTTGCGGATAGGTTTCGATGTCGGCAACCAGCGCGAACATCTGCTGCGGCGTGTGAGCAACGCGGCGGGTGGCTTCAAATTTCGGCATGAACCCGGCTCTAGAGGGCGTCGCGTCGAAGACGCATCAGAGCGATTTCGCGAGCTGTGCTTCGCGCGCCGCGCGCAGCCTGCCGAAATCGTCGCCGGCGTGATGCGACGAGCGCGTCAGCGGGCTCGACGCCACCAGCAGGAAACCCTTGGTCTTGCCGATCGTCTCGAAGGACTTGAATTCCTCCGGCGTGACGAAGCGGATCACCGGGTGGTGCTTCTTCGACGGCTGCAGATACTGGCCGATGGTCATGAAGTCGACATTGGCCGAACGCAGATCATCCATCAACTGCAGGATTTCGTTGCGCTCCTCACCCAGTCCCACCATGATGCCGGACTTGGTGAAGATCGAGGGATCGAGTTCCTTGACCCGCTGCAGCAGCCGGATCGAGTGGAAATAACGGGCGCCTGGCCGGACCTTCAGATAGTTCGACGGCACGGTTTCGAGATTATGGTTGAAGACGTCGGGCCTGGCCGCCACGACGATCTCCAGCGCCCCGTCCTTGCGCAGGAAATCCGGCGTCAGGATTTCGATCGTCGTCAGAGGCGTTGCCGCCCGGATCGCACGGATGACATCGGCGAAGTGCTGCGCGCCGCCATCGGCGAGATCGTCGCGGTCGACCGAGGTGATGACGACATGGGTAAGGCCCATCTGCTTGACGGCATGCGCGACGCGGGCCGGCTCGTCCGGATCGAGCGCGGTCGGAATGCCAGTGGCGACATTGCAGAAGGCGCAGGCGCGCGTGCAGATCTCGCCCATGATCATGAAGGTGGCGTGCTTCTTTTCCCAGCACTCACCGATGTTCGGGCAACCGGCCTCTTCGCATACAGTCACCAGCTTGTGGGATTTGACGATCTCGCGTGTCTCGGCATAGCCTTTCGATACCGGCGCCTTGACGCGGATCCAGTCCGGCTTGCGCAACACCTCCTGGTCGGGCTTGTGCGCTTTCTCGGGATGCCGCAGCCGCGGCGCGTTGGCGATCGTGTCGAGGACAGTGACCATCTGAACCCTGGCTTTTCTCGCGACCGCCCGTCGGCGATCGTCACGTTTACGTCATCTAGGACTTTTCAACACAAAGAAAAAGGCTGCGGAGGCGCATGCCGCCACAACCGTTTTCGCATAGCCGGGAAGGATATCGACTAGCGGCGCACCAGGCGACCGACCCAGATCAGCAGGCAGGCACCGATGAAGCCGGTGATCAGATAGGCGGTCCAGCCGACGCCGAACACGCCGATGTTGAGCGCCTGTAGGATGGCATTCAGCACCACCGCGCCAACGATGCCCATGATAATGTTCATGAATATGCCGGTGTTGCTCTTCATGACCATTTCGGCGAGCCAGCCTGCCAGGCCGCCGATGATGATGGCTGCGATCCAGCCCACGCCGTTCAGGTGCATATGCCTTCTCCTTGCGCGCGTAAAAATGCATCCGGAAACGAACTGCCTCGCCGTCGCGATCTCGCGGCCTTCGAAGCTGAGTCTCCTGCGGCGAATCTATCATGCGTTCAAGGCGCGACCATAGGCGTCGAGCACGCTTTCCTTCATCATCTCCGACAGCGTCGGATGCGGGAAGATCGTGTGCATCAGCTCTTCCTCGGTCGTTTCAAGGTTCATCGCCACGACAAAGCCCTGGATCAATTCGGTGACTTCGGCGCCGACCATATGCGCGCCGAGCAACTGACCGGTCTTCTTGTCGAAGATGGTCTTGATGAAGCCCTGGTCCTCGCCAAGCGCGATGGCCTTGCCGTTAGCGGCGAACTGGAAGCGGCCGACGCGAATATCCCGGCCTTCGGCCTTTGCTTTCGCTTCCGTCAGGCCAACCGAGGCAACCTGCGGGTTGCAATAGGTGCAGCCGGGAATCTTGAGCTTGTCCGTCGCGTGAACACCGGGAAAATTGGCGATCTTTTCGATACACACGACGCCCTCATGCTCGGCCTTGTGGGCAAGCATCGGGGGACCGGCGACATCGCCGATGGCGTAGATGCCGGGCACATTGGTCTTGCCATAACCGTCGATGACGACGCAGCCGCGCTCGGTCTTGACGCCGAGGGCCTCAAGGCCGAGATTCTCGATATTGCCCTGGACGCCGACGGCCGAAATCATGCGATCGGCTGATATCTTCTCGACCTTGCCGTCCTTCATCTCGACATGCGCGGTGACGGAGTTCGCCCCCTTCTCGACCTTGGTCACCTTGGCCTCGAGGATGATCTTCATGCCTTGCTTCTCGAACTGCTTTTGCGCGAATTTCGAGACTTCGGCGTCCTCGACCGGCATGACCGCCGGCAGCAGTTCGACCACCGTCACCTCGGCGCCCATGGTGCGGTAGAAGGAGGCGAATTCGATGCCAATGGCGCCCGAACCCATCACCAGCAGCGACTTCGGCATCTCCTTCGGCACCATGGCTTCAAAGTACGTCCAGATCAGCTTGCCATCCGGCTCGATGCCGGGCAGCGCGCGCGGCCGGGCGCCGGTCGCCAGGATGATGTGCTTGGCCGTGTAGGTGCCCTCGCCCTTGACGCCTTTCGGCACCGGCGGCTGCGGTTCCATCGGCTTCTTGGCCGTCTTGGAAACAACGATCTCACCGGGCTTCGAGAGCTTGGCCTCGCCCCAGATGACATCGACCTTGTTCTTCTTCATCAGGAACGCGACGCCGCCATTGAGCCTGAGCGACACTTTCCGCGACCGATCGACCACGGCCGCGGTGTCGGCGCTGACCTTGCCGTCGAGCTTCAGGCCATAATCCTTCAGGTGATCCAAATAGTGCATGATCTCGGCCGACCGCAGCAGCGCCTTGGTTGGAATGCAGCCCCAGTTGAGGCAGATGCCGCCGAGATGTTCGCGCTCGACGATCGCCGTCTTGAAGCCGAGCTGGGCGGAACGGACCGCGGTGACATAGCCGCCGGGACCGGAGCCGATGATGATGACGTCGTAGTTCTCAGCCACGGTTTTCTCCTTCAATCACAATTCCAGCATGACGCGCACGACTGGTGTCAGCGCCTTGCCGATGTTTCGCGTGTTTTCGGCGTCGAGGTGGACGCCATCGAGAGGTGTTGTTTGCGCCACCGTGCCAGCGTCGAAGAAGCCGCAACCGACTTCGTCGGCGAGTGCTGCGTATTGCGGTGCAAGCTGCTTCGAGGCGTCGTCGCCACCGGCGAACATCTCCTTGAAATCGGCATTCTCCGTGCGGCTGACAAGAGGAGGCGAAACGATCAGGATCTGCGGCGCCGGCCAGTCGAACGGATAGTCGTGGCCACGCACGATGTCGATCAACCGCTGGATGCCTTGCTTGGCGGCAACCGGGTTGCCATGGATCCATGGTTTCATGTCATTGGCAC
>NZ_RZSJ01000618.1:0-3550 GCF_003998025.1 Mesorhizobium sp. M8A.F.Ca.ET.021.01.1.1 | reverse complement strand
GGCCGGTGCGATCTCGGCCAGGCGCACCGCCGATGTCACGATTTCGAAGGTGCGTGTCCGCGGGATGGCGAGCACAACGGGAGCGTTCATGGCCGTGTCCCTTCCGAGGATCGCGAGGTGCGTGAGCGTGACTTTCCGGGCCGGATGCGCCTGGCGATATGCCCCCACATCCGCTTCAACGGCATGACGTAAAGGCCGGCGAGCGACTGGTAGTCACGTACATCGCGGTCAACCAGCCCGAACTTGAAGTCCTCGTCGGGCCTCGGCACACACAATGTCCCAAAGAGCCGATCCCAGAACGAGAAGAGCAGCCCGAAGTTCTTGTCGTAGTGGCGCGGATCGGTGCTGTGATGCAACTGGTGCCAATGAGGACACAGGATCAAATTGTTGAGCGGGCCGAACGAGATCTTGAAATGCGTGTGCCTGACGAAATCCATCATCAGGATGTTGCGCATGACATAGACGTTGACGCCAAAAACGGTCAGTTCGACAAGGTTCAGCGAAATCAGCGACCAGATGCCGAAGCAGAGCCCCACGATGAGGCCGTCCCAGGCCCGGTTCATCAACTCGTCGAGCGGATGGACCCGGTCCTTGGTGATCCCGACCATCACCTCGGCCGAGTGATGCACCTTGTGCAGTTCCCAAAGCAGCGGATAGCGATGCTGGGCGACGTGATAGAGATAATAGGAAATGTCGTAGGCAAGCAGCATGCTGACGGTGAAGATCAGCACCGTCACCGGCCCTGCCGGCCCCTCGATCAGAGGCGGCTGGAACTGGAACAGTGTGGAAAACAGCCAGTTGGTCCCGTAGCCCACCGCCGTGACGAAGACGATTCCGGCGGGCAGCATCAGGAAGGGCATCAGGGCCTTCTTCGTGACCCAGAACAGCAGGTCGGCCTTCGCGGACGGATGGGTGATGACCTCATGCGGGATGACGAACTCGAAAAACTCCTTCCAGCTCTTCTCCTCGACCGTGCGCCAATAGGCCACGAGGGCGCTGACAAAGGCCGTCAGCAGCAAAAGCCCGGTCGCCAGCAGACTGGTGCCCGAAATCTTGTCGAGGATCTTGCCAACCAGATCGTCCAGCATTCCTACCGCCACGGTGAATCCCAAATACCAACACGCCTTTACTCGAAAAGCGTCAACTAAATGCAATCGAAGACAGTTAAGAAACCCGAGCCTTGCTCTGCGAGCTACTGGATGCTCCCGACAGAACATGAGTGTTCATCGCCAACGATTCCGCGGCATAGGGTCCGTGTCCTGGAGATTTTCGCGCAACCTCGTGCCCGCGCTGCGTGCATTCGGCGCCGCGCGGCCGATAGGGCAATCCTTTGTTAACCCTAATAATGTGTAATCAAGCTCTCGTGGTGTCGTAAACGAAAGCTTGGTCCCGTGAACGCAACCGGTCAGTCCGCAGTCTTCGGCAGGCGCAAGGAACCACATACGGTCATCATCGCCCGAGGCAACGAGATCAGGCACTTCACGGTCCGCCCCTGGCTGGCGGCATTCATCGGTTCAGCACTCGCCGCCATTGCCATCGGCTACCTCCTGGCCACATCCTATCTCGTGCTGCGCGACGACCTGATCGGCGCCACCACCGCACGCCAGGCGCGGATGCAGCAGGCGTACGAGGACCGCATTTCGGCGCTTCGAGCCCAGGTCGACCGCATCACCAGCAGGCAGCTGCTCGATCAGCAATTGATGGAAACCAAGGTCAGCGAACTGCTTCAGCGCCAGACGCAGCTCAGTCAGCGGCATGGCCGTCTCGGCCCGCTGCTCCAACGCGCCGAAAACGACGCCGGAACGGTACCCGCCGACGATCCAGCCGCGGCCGCCAAGACGGACAAGCGCGCCGAGGTGACCGGCAGCATCAACCAGCCCGCGCAGACCTACGCGGTTGCCAGCCTGGGCGCCGACCTCGGCACCGCCGACACCAGGCCCTTCTCCTTGTGGTCGACCCGCACCGATCCGCTGCCCAGCGATTCAGCGGCAGATCGTGCCGACAAGCTGTTCGTCTCGATCAACCAGTCGCTGAAATCCATCGAGAATGAGCAGCTCAGCCGCATCAGCACGCTCGCGGACAATGCCTACAAAAGCGCGGATGCCATCCAGCAGGCGCTGCAGGCAGCCGGACTGCCGGTCGACAGTGATTTCGGCAAGAACGAAAGCGATGTCGGCGGACCGTTGATCCCGCTCGACTCGTCGATGATCTTCGACAGCAAGGTCAAGGAGCTGGACGAGGCGCTGGACACGCTCGACCAGCTGAAAAAGGAAGCGCGCCGGCTGCCGCTTGCCAATCCCGCCCCCGGCCACTCCGTCACCAGCCCGTTCGGTGTGCGCACCGATCCCCTTCTCGGCACGGCCGCGCTGCATTCGGGCATGGATTTCAGGGCGCCCATCGGCATGGCGGCGCGGGTGACAGCGCCCGGCGTCGTCACCAAGGCCGGCTGGAATGGCGGCTATGGCCGTATGGTCGAGATCGACCATGGCAATGGTTTTGCCACGCGCTACGGACATCTCAGCGAGATCGACGTGACGGTAGGCGAAAAAGTCGACGCCGGCGCCATCATCGGCAAGACCGGCAGCAGCGGACGCTCGACTGGCCCGCATCTTCACTATGAAGTGCGGCACAATGGCGAGGCGATCGATCCGCTACGCTTTCTGACCGTCGGAAGGAAAGTCGCGCAGTATCTCTGACAAGGGCAACCGCTCGCCCGCCAGCTGAATCCCGAGCCACCGGCCGAGCGACGCCTCTCCCTCACCAGGCAGTCTCCCGCCTCATCGCTGATCCACCGAGGATGAGACACCACGGATCTTCAGTTCCGTCCGCGCTCCGATTATTTTTGAATTCCATTTGACTGAATAAATATTTGATGCGAACCTTACGTCACGTGAGGGCGCAAGGCATGGCATTGCGGGGGACCAATCAGGAGTTCGGGCGGCCGTACAACCGGCGCATCGTGCTGGAGTCCATCCGCCGTCATGGCCCGATCGCACGTAGCGACATCGCCAGGCATGTCGGGCTCACCGTCCAGACCGTGTCGACCATCGTTCGCGAACTGGAGGAACAGGGCTACATCCTGTCCGTACGCGAAGAGCCGAAGGGCCGTGGCCTGCCACCCGCGACGCTGCGCATCAACCCGGAAGGCGGCTATGCCGTCGGCATCCACCTGACGCCGCTTGGAATAGACGCCGCACTGATCAATCTCAGCGGCGACGTTATCGAGAGTTCACGCCGCGAAGCCCCCAACGCGGCGCCTGATCATGCGTTCGACCAGATTGGCGCCATGGTTCGCGACCTGACGGGCAAGCGGCCCGGCGGCCGCGTCATCGGCATCGGCATGGCGCTTCCCGGTCCGTTCGACGTGGACTCCATGAGCTTTGTCGGCCCGACCACGATGACCGGGTGGAAGCACGTGGCGCTGCGTGAACGGCTGACGGCCGCGACGGGATTGCCGGCGTTCTTCGAGAGCGACATGGCCGCCGCCGCGATGGGCGAGAGGCTTTATGGCATCGGAGCCCGCCATTCCGATTATTACTATCTCTATTTC
>NZ_RZSJ01000617.1:0-3575 GCF_003998025.1 Mesorhizobium sp. M8A.F.Ca.ET.021.01.1.1 | reverse complement strand
CCCACACCCCGGCCCCGGTATTCGACTGATGTCATCAGCTTGGCGATCTCGGCCCGATGCGGCTGGTTGGGCGGGCAGTCGAGCAGCAAGGTGACCGTCCCGACCAGAGCCCCGCCGTCCCAGGCCCCGAGCACCATTCTTTCTCCTCGTGCCGCCGCGGCCAGCGACGTCTCCCAGAATGCCCTTGCCGCTTCCGCCGCCAGCGGATGCATGAAGCTGACAGATCCGCCGGCGGCAACCGTTTCGACCAGCAGATCGGTCAGCATTGCAAGAGTTTCCCGGCTGGCGGTCAACGGCCCGATTTCGATGGTATTCATACCTGGTCCTCTGGAAACGATTACCGGGGTCGATGGCGCCGGCGTCATTCGAGATGGTGCGACCGCCGGCGCTTGCGCGCGGCCTTGATGGCGCTGATGCGTTCGGTGTCTTCTTCACTGAGATGTCGCCCGCGCTCCAGGATTTCGAGCGTGTATTCCTCATAGGTCAGGCCCAGCCGCTCAGCCTTGTCCATGCGCATCAGCATGACGTCGCGGCTTGGCGCCTTCCACGCCTTGGCGTGCGCCGCCTGCCAGGCCAGGAAGATGTAAGGGTCGCCCTTGCCCCATGGCGGCCCCTTGTACTCGTCAAGAGGCGGCCCCCCATTGTGGGAGCGCGTAGGCCGTCTTGCCATGACGTCAGCCCCTGACCAGAGCGACGAGATAGTCGGCGCCCGGCTCCAGGGCATGGAAGGTGCAATCCGACGGCGCCCCGAGCGCCAGGCAGTCGCCCGGTTCGAGCCTGTGCACCTGATCGCCTTCGGTGAATTCGAGTTTTCCCGAGATCAGCCAGATCTGCTGCTTGATGAAGGCGTAGGAAGCCGCGGGCAAGCTGACCTTCGCGCCCGCAGGCAGATGGACCTTGATCAGTTCGAGCGGCATGTCGCAGGCCGGCGACAGATGCCGCCTGACATAGCCTGTATCGGGGTCGCGCCATACCGGCTGGTCGGCCGCGCGCAGCAGTCCCCCGCTCTGCAGTTCCGCGCGCGCGATGAGGGTCGACAGCGTCATGCCGAAGGCCGCCGCAATGCGCACCAGAAGTGCGGCCGTCGGGCTGGTCATGCCGCGCTCGATCGTGCTCAGCATCGCCTTGGAAACGCCGGACCGTTCGGCGAGTTCGGCCAGCGACCAGTCCCGCATGATCCTCTCGGCGTGGATCCTCTTGCCGATGGTCGAGGAAATATCGTTCGCTATATCATCCATTCGTCCATTATAGCGAAACAACAAGACAGGTGAAGAGCCATCTCACGATAATTTTCACAGGGTCCTTAATCCTCTCTACACCATCCGACCTCATCCGACCTTAACCCCGTTCCTGTAGGCTCCGTCTCCAGGGAAATGGGGATTGGCCTGTCCATGTATGTCGAACGCGAAGCTTCCGTCGGAGAACCGACATCGCAGGAGCGCCGCAACGCAGAGCAGAACGACCGGCGCATCCTCGGCAACGTCGTGCAATGCGACGGCGCGCGCGCCACAATCAGCGCCTATGCCGACGATGTCGACGGTGCGATCACCGGCCTGTGGACGGTTGGCAAGATGATCTCCATCAATCTGGGCACGACGCGCACCGTTGGCCTGGTCTATGCGATCGGCAAGTCGGATCGGGCCTGGAGCAATGAAGGCCAGAACGCCATCGAGGTCAGCATCGAACTGATCGGCGAAGTGCGCGACGGCGCCGAACCCGGCGCCAAGCCGATCTTCGACCGCGGCATCACCAGCTATCCGCATATCGGCGCCGTCGCGCACCGTATCCGCACCCGCGACCTGCAGGCCGTCTATGACCTGGCCGGCCGCCATTCCATCACCATCGGCTCGCTGGCGCAGGACGAGGCCATCGCCGCCAACATCGCCATCGATGATACGCTTGCGCGCCATTTCGCCATTGTCGGCACGACCGGCGTCGGCAAGTCGACCGCCGTGTCGCTGCTGCTGCGCAAGTCGATCGCGGCGCGACCCGACCTGCGGATCCTGATCCTCGATCCGCACAACGAGTTCGCCGCCTCGCTGCCCGAATATTGCGTCCGGGTCGATTCCAAGACGCTCGACCTGCCGTTCTGGATGTTCACGCTGGAGGAATTCGCCGAAGTGCTGTTTCGCGGACGCGAAACGGTGCCGGAAGAGATCGACGCCCTTCGCGACCTCGTTCCGCTGGCCAAGAACCTCTACCGCAACCCCAATTCAGGCGCCTACCTCAGGCGCGGCAACGATGCGCTGACCGCCGATACGCCGGTGCCTTACCGCATCGCCGACCTGCTCAAGCAGATCGACGAGCGCATGGGCATGCTCGAAAGCAAGAACGATCGCCCGACGCTCAAATCGCTGAAGACGCGCATCGAATCCGCGGCTGCCGATCCGCGCTACCGCTTCATGTTCAATTCGCGCCTGATCGAGGACACCATCCACGAGACGATCGGCAACATCTTCCGCGTGCCGCACCATGGCCGCCCGGTAACCTGCTTCGAGATGGCCGGCATGCCCTCGGAAGTGGTCAATTCCGTCTGCTCCGTGCTGGCGCGCCTGGCCTTCGACCTCGCTTTGTGGAGCGAAGGCAAGCTGCAGCTCCTGTTCTTGTGCGAGGAAGCGCACCGCTACATGCCGGCCGATTCGCGCCTCGGCTTCGCGCCGACCCGGCATGCGCTGTCGCGCATCGCCAAGGAAGGCCGCAAATATGGCTGCTATCTCGGCGTCGTCACCCAGCGCCCGGGCGAGCTGGACCCGACCATCCTGTCGCAATGCTCGACCTTCTTCGCCATGCGGCTTGCCAACGAGCAGGACCAGGCGATCATCCGCTCGGCAATCGCCGACTCGTCCGCCTCGACGCTCGCCTTCCTGTCTTCCATGGGGCAGCGCGAGGCGATCGCCTTCGGCGAAGGCGTGGCGACGACCATGCGGCTGAAATTCGAAAGACTGCCCGCTCACCTGCTGCCTGGCACGGCCAAGCACGAGGAAGAAGTGACGAAAGCCGGCGAGGTCGACCTGGTGGCGATCGTGGAGCGGCTGCGCAACGTGCCGAAGCCACAGAGCCAGGCGATACCATTTGCCGAGGTGGTCGATTCCGGCCGCCAGGCCGGCGATCCCGACTACCGCAAACCGCCGGCGACGGCGCGCGTGCAGTCGGACGAAGATTTCGACACACGCTACGGCCTCAAACCCGCGACCTTCGGCCTGCGCCCACAGAACGATTGAACCTAACAGGTCTCTGATCTCATCGGCATTCACGCTTGGCCAAATCCCGAAAGGGAATTCGTCAGGCCGAATTGAATGACGTGGCTTTCGAGAAGCCGGAGCGGAGCGGACATTCAGTCCGTGAGCTCAGTTCTACTGCGACGCAGTAGAACGGGGAAGTCGAGAAAGCCGCATCAGGCAACCGGCCTCATGAATTCTTCTTCGGGATTTTAGGCGCAGACGCGATTGCGGCCTTGCCTCTTCGCTTCGTAGAGCTGGCGGTCGGCGCGGCGATAGAACTCTTCGGCGGTTTCCTTGCGGTCCCATACGGCGAGGCCGACGCTGGTCGTGATCTTGAGCCGGACATTGTTGCCG
>NZ_RZSJ01000616.1:0-3589 GCF_003998025.1 Mesorhizobium sp. M8A.F.Ca.ET.021.01.1.1 | reverse complement strand
GCCGCCGCTCGGCATGTTCATCTATTTCCTGACGGTTGTGGTGACAGCGCCGCAGACGCTGATTTTCGCGCTGATCGCCGAGTTCTTCTCCCTGCGCAGCGTCCTGCTGCACATGTTCTTCGGCGCCGCGGCGGCCGCCGGCGGCTTCTTCCTGATCTGGCCGAGCGCGGCGGAAGACGTGGATCTGGAGCGCTGGGCCGACATCGGCATCATAGCCGCCGCTGGTCTTGTGGCCGGGCTGGTCTATTGGCTGATCGCCGGGCGCGACGCCGGTTTCCGGCGCCCGCTGTCGGAGCGTTGACTGTTAGCTCGACGGTGAGCGCACCGCCTCGGTCGCGTCCAGGGCCTGCTTCAGCCGCGAGTCGCGGTCATAGACGTCGCTGAAATACTCGACCTTGCCGGACATGTCGGGCCATGCCGTGAAATAGGCGACATAGACCGGGATCTTGCGCGTCACATCCTCGGTCGAGTGTCCGTGCTTCAGCTTCTCCGCGATATAGTCGACAGAGGTGCCAAGCACCGCCGCTGCCATTCCTCGCGGATCCTGCAGGCGTACACAGCCATGGCTGAGCGCGCGCATGTCCTGCTTGAAGAATGATTTCTGGGGCGTGTCATGCATGTAGATCGCATGCTTGTTGGGGAACAGGATCTTCAATTCTCCCAGCGCATTGGCCTCGCTCGGCTGCTGGCGCACGCTGTAGGGAATGTTGGCGCCATAATCGCCCCAGTTGATCGCCGACGACGGAATGCGCTTGCCGCGTGAATCCGTCACCTCATAGCCGGCACGGTCGAGATAGCCGGGATCGCCACGCAATCTCGGCAGCATTTCGTTGACGATGATCGACTGCGGCACGCCCCAGTAGGGATGGAAATCGACCTGCTTGATCTGGTCGTAGAAGAAGGCCGTCTGGTTGGTGACACGGCCGACGACGGCGCGTGTCTTCAGCTTTTCCTGGCCGTCGTCAATGTAGCTTGCGGTGAAGGCGGGCTGGTTGATGAAAACACGCGGACTGCCGAGATCGGAAGGCAGCCAGCGCAGTTCCTCCAGCGCCACCTGAACCTTGAGCAGCCTGTCGGCCTTCGACGTGCCGGCCAGCAAGGCGACGGTGCGCGGTCCGATGACGCCGTCGCCCTTCATGCCCTCCTTCTGCTGCACCGCCTTGATCAGAGGGACCAGTTCGGGAACATAGACTTCGCTGGTTGCCAGCCGCGACAGAACCTCGCCATAGGTGCCGCCCATCTCGTCATCGAGATTGCGCGCGATCAGCGACAGGAGCTTCGGCAGTTCGGGGCTGGTTTCGCCCGGCTTCAGCAGCAGTTTCGGATCGACGACGATCTCGTTCTCGGCGCTCGCCTGCAGTGACTCCAGTTCGACGCGCAGCGCCTGGTATTCTGCATTCTGCGGATGGCGCGATTCGAGGTAGGTGCGAACTTCCTGTGTATGCGCCAGTGTTTTCAGCACGCCCACCATGTCGAGCGGCTTGGCCGGGAAATCGTAGTAGCCGGTCATGCGGTTGGGCTCGACACGGCCGCTCTGGGCGTCATGGGCGTAACGCAGGACACGCGCGGAAAGCGCCATCTCGAAACGGACGAGTTCCTTCAACTTGGCTGCGTCGTCCGCCGAGGTCGAACCGAGCGCTGGCACATCGACCGTGTAGTCGGCGGGCGTGAGGCCGTAGCTGGCAGCCTCGCCAAGCACCCGCACGGCATCTTGCGCACGGTTGTTGGGGCTTGTCCCGCCTACCCAAATGAAATCCGGGTTGGCAGAGTAGTAGGCGATCAGCGCCTTGGCGATGTCGGGCTCGGCATAGAGTTCGTAGTCGCTGAGGCCGGCAATGGCATCGTGGAAAGCAGCACCCGTGGCCGAGGGAACGAAAGCGGCATCTTGCGGCGCCGCCGGCTGCGGCGCGGCGGCCAGCGTCGAGAAGTCGACGCGCACCAGTCTGTCGGCCTTGTAAGTATAGTAGGACGGACTGCTGATCCTCGCACCGCCGCCGTCGCCACCGGCCGGCGCCTTCGGCTTGTGCTTTGGCGGAGGAGGCGGAAACTCGCCGTTCGGCTCATGCCTGATGCCGCCGCCGAACAGCATGTCGAAAAGCCCTTGGGCACCTGCCTGAGGCGTGCCGAAAGCCAGCGTCGCCGTAATCGCCACCAGCGGCATCACGGTTGCTTTTTTACCGAGGAAGTTCATGGATCACCCGCTCCGGCCGCAACCGGTTCCCGTTCCGCACGCTAGACCGTCCCGCTAACCGCATGGCGGATGTAAGGCGCGACTATACCGATTCATACCGATTTCGTTAAGCTTTCATAAATTTCGGCGGGCCTGTTGCAGAACGGTTTCACAAGATCGTGACGGCCGGGGCGACCTTTGGGTCGCCCCGGCCGCGGGGATCCCTGCGTCTTCAGGCGTTTGCGCCACCGTCGATGGTCAGCGCGGCTCCGGTGACGAAACGGCCCTCTGGACCTGCGAGCCAGGCAACCATGCCGGCGATGTCCTCCGCCTTGCCGAATCGCGGAGTTGCCATCTTCTTTCGCTGATGTTCGGCATGCGGGCCGTCGGCCGGGTTCATGTCGGTATCCGTCGAGCCGGGATGGACGACATTGGCGGTGATGCCGCGTGGCCCGAGGTCGCGGGCCAATGCCTTGGTCAGGCCGACCAGCGCCGCCTTGCTGGTCGAGTAGGCTCCCAGGTTGGTGTCGGTGACCCGTTCGGCCAGATTGCTGCCGATCGAGATGATCCTGCCGCCCTCGCCCATGTGTCTTGCCGCCGCTTTCGAGGCGATGAACGGCGCCCTCAGATTGACCGACATGGTTTCGTCGAAATCGGCAAGCGACAGCATATCGATGGGTGCGGCGCGCCAGATGCCGGCACTGTTGACCAGGATGTCGAGCCGGCCGAAGGCGGTCATCGCATCGGCAACCGCCTGGTCTATGGCTTCGGCGTCGCGGTTGTCGGCCTTGATCGCGATCGCGCGACCGCCCTTGGTCTCTATCTCGGCGACGACCGAGCGGGCCTGGTCCTCGCCATGCACATAGGTCAGCGCGACATCGGCCCCCTCCGCCGCGAGCCTTCGCGCGATTGCCGCGCCGATGCCGCGGCTGCCTCCGGTGACGAGTGCCGCCTTGCCGTTCAAATTCCTGGATGACATCGGTTTCTCCATTTATGTAGTGATTGATACATAAATACCTGCCAGCCTTGTTTGATCGCGTCAACTCATTTATGTATCGATCAACACAGAAAAGAGCGACATGTCGGAAAGAGGCCGTCCCCGCACCTTCGATCGAACCGCGGCCCTGCGGCGCGCGATGGATGTGTTCTGGGCGAAGGGCTATGAAGGCGCGTCGATCAGCGATCTCGCGGCGGCGATGGGCATCAATTCGCCGAGCCTCTATGCCGCCTACGGCAGCAAGGAAGCCTTGTTCCTCGAGGCGACGGATCTCTACTCCCGCGTGGAAGGCGCCGACATCTGGCTCGCGCTCGAAGAGGCGCCAACGGCGCGCCTTGCGATCGAGCGGTTTCTGCATCGGACCGCAAAGGCCTATTCGCAGACCGATCGCCCGCAGGGCTGCCTGATTGCGCTGGGTGCGC
>NZ_RZSJ01000615.1:0-3592 GCF_003998025.1 Mesorhizobium sp. M8A.F.Ca.ET.021.01.1.1 | reverse complement strand
GCCTGATCCATGAGATCGCCGAACCTGCGAAGCTGGTCGAGACTGCGAAGGCGATGATCAGGAACGGCCTCAAGCCGGTGGCACCGTGGGACGAGAAGGGTTTCAAGCTGCCCGGCGGGCCGGTTTATTCTGCCGCCGGCGCCAATCTGTGGCCGCCCGCCATCGCCATCCTGCGCCGCGAGACCCATGGCAATTACCCGGCCGCCGCGGCGATCCTCAAATGCGTCTATGAGGGCCTGCTGGTGCCCTTCGACACCGCGCTCAGGATCGAGCAGCGCTATTTCACCGAGATCATGCAGACCAAGGAAGCGGCGGCGATGATCCGTTCGCTGTTCGTGTCGCTGCAGGAGCTGAACAAGGGCGCGCGCCGCCCGGCCGGCGTGCCGGACACCAAGTTCAAGAAGATCGGCATCCTCGGCGCCGGCTTCATGGGCGCCGGCATTGCCTATGTCACCGCCAAGGCCGGCATTCCGGTGGTTCTGCTCGACCGGGATATGGACTCGGCGCAGAAGGGCAAGGCGCATTCGGACAGCCTGGTCTCGGACCAGGTCAAGAAGGGCCGCGCCAAGCCCGAGGAGAAGGACAAGCTCCTGTCGCTGATCACGCCGACCGCGGACTATGCCGACCTCGCCGGCTGCGATCTCGTCGTCGAAGCGGTGTTCGAGGATTCCGCTGTCAAGAAAGCCGCCACCGAACAGGCGGAGGCCGTGCTCAAGTCGTCGGCGATCTTTGCCTCCAACACCTCGACCATCCCGATCACCGGTCTCGCCAAGAATTCGGCGCGGCCGAAGAATTTCATCGGCATCCACTTCTTCTCGCCGGTCGACAAGATGATGCTGGTCGAGATCATCCTGGGTAAGAAGACCGGCGACAAGGCGCTGGCCACGGCGATCGACTTCGTGCGCGCCATCAAGAAGACGCCGATCGTCGTCAACGACACGCGCGGCTTCTACGTCAACCGCTGCGTGCTGCGTTACATGTCGGAAGCCTACAAGATGCTGATCGAGGGCGTGCCCGCGCCGATGATCGAGAATGCGGCGAAGGCCGCCGGCATGCCGGTCGGTCCCTTGGCGCTGACCGACGAGACGGCCATCGACCTCGCCCAGAAGATCATGAAGCAGACCATCAGGGATCTCGGCGACAAGGCCGTCGACCCCAGGCAGATGGCGCTGATCAACACAATGGTCGACGACCACGGCCGTTTCGGCCGCAAGAACGGCAAGGGTTTTTACGACTATCCGGCCAAGCCCGCCAAGAAGAAGCTCTGGCCCGGCCTCAAGGACCTCTATCCGCAGCTGGCACCCGAGAAGGTCGACTATGAGGAGCTGCAGCAACGTCTGCTCGTCACCATCGCGCTGGAAGCGGCGCGGGTGATGGAGGAAGGCATCGTCACCGATCCACGCGAGGCCGATGTCGGTTCGATCCTGGCCTTCGGCTTCGCGCCTTATACCGGTGGTGCGCTGTCCTATATCGACGGGATCGGCGCCAAGCAGTTCGTCAAGATCGCCAAGGGCCTGCAGAAGAAGTATGGCGCCGAGTTCAAGGCGCCCAAGCTGCTCCTCGACATGGCCGAGAAAGGTGAGACCTTCTACGAACGCTTCGATCCCTATGCCAAGGGCGATGTGAAGCAGGCAGCCTGATATCGCGCCATGTATGTCTGGGCGCGCATGGCGCGCATGCTGGCCACGGCGCGTAGCCGTGGCCCCTATGTGATGGCTGGTGAAGGCCGGCTGGCCTTTCGCTGCCTGCCGACCGACATCGACTTCAACGTCCATCTCAACAATGCGCGCTACATGATGCTGGCCGATCTCGGCCGCATCGACCTGTTCGTCCGTGCCGGCTTGATCAGGCTGGCGCGGAAGAATGGCTGGGCGCCGATGATGGGCGGGCTGCAGGTGGTCTATGCCCGCGAGATCAGGCTGTGGCGCCGTTTCGAGGTGGTGTCCTCGATCGAGACCTGGGAAGGCACCCAGGTCATCGGCAAACACCGTTTCGTCCTGGACAATGGCGAGACGGCCGCTTTGATCCTGACGACGGCCGGCGTCTACGACCGCAAGGCGCGCCGCTTCCTCGACATTGACGAGGTTGTCGCCGCACTTGGCCGGGCGGTGAACCCGCGTCCGCCGACAGAGGCGGAACGGATTTTCATGACCTCGCACCAAGGGCTGCGCGGTCTCGCCAAATTGTCCGGCTGATCAACCCGTCGATCGACTTTCCCAAGCCAGGTGCGGATGATACATTAGTTTTCGCTAACATAATGTTGGCGGAGGAGTAGTCATCATGCGTATGATGCTGAGAGTGTCCATCCCGGCCGAGGAGGGCAACAAGGCGATCAAGGAAGGCAGCATGGGCAAGTTCATCGAGCATACCCTGTCCGACCTCAAGCCGGAGGCTGCCTATTTTACCGCTGACGGTGGTTGGCGGACGGCCTACCTTTTCCTCGAGGTAAAGGACAGTTCGGACATGCCCTATGTCGCCGAGCGGTTCTTCTTCGCCTTCAATGCCACCGTCGAGATGATCCCGGTAATGAACGTCGACGAGCTGAAGAAGGGTCTGCCGAGGGCGATGGCGGCATTGGCCTGATAGCTTATCCGCGGCTTCGGCCATGACTGTGCCGTCATTGCGGCACACAGCTTTGTTCGTGATCCGCCGGCCACGCTGGTGGACAACGCAGCCGTTGCGCGTTAGACAGGAAGAGGCATTTTTTCCTGTTTCGAAGGAGAGCACGTCATGCTCTCGCACGACCGCGTCTGGGCTGCCATCGATGCTCTTGCCGAGCGCTATTCGCTTTCGGCGTCGGGTCTGGCAAGGCGCGCGGGACTGGATTCGACCGCCTTCAACAAATCGAAACGCCTGTCCTCGGACGGCCGGCCGCGCTGGCCTTCGACCGAATCGCTGGCCAAGATCATCGAGGCGACCGGCGCTTCGCTGGACGAATTCACGGGACTGATCGAAGGCCGGGGCGCATCGCCCGCCAGCCGTCGCGCCGTGCCGTTGCTCGGCTTTGCCCAGGCAGGCGCCGGCGGCTTCTTCGACGATGCCGGCTTTCCGGCGGGGCAGGGCTGGGAGCTCGTCGAATTGCCGGCGCAATCGACCGAAAGTTCCTATGCGCTGCAGGTGCAGGGCGATTCCATGCTGCCGCTCTACCGCAACGGCGACGTCCTCATCGTCGAGCCGGGCGCCGCCACGCGCAAGGGCGATCGCGTCGTCGTCAAGACGACATCAGGTGAGGTGATGGCCAAGGTGCTCGAGCGACAGACCGTCAAGTCGATCGCGCTGGTCTCGCTCAATCCGGAGCATCCGGATCGCGACATCCCAATGCGCGAGGTCGAATGGGTGGCGCGGATCGTCTGGGCAAGCCAATAGGTGCAACGGGTGCGACTTCCTCATCTTGTCCTGGCGGTTCTGATGGTTCCGGCGATGGCGGCACTGGTCGTTGCCGGCGGACGCACGCTGAAGGGCAGCGAAAGCACTGTTGCGTTGGACCAGATCGATCCCGGCGCCGATACGCTCCCCCAGGCTGACGCCGGGACGGTGCCGGAAGAACCTGCGACCTCCGCCATACCTGCATCGCAGCCGCCAAAGCCGGCGG
>NZ_RZSJ01000614.1:0-3595 GCF_003998025.1 Mesorhizobium sp. M8A.F.Ca.ET.021.01.1.1 | reverse complement strand
TCTCTACACGCACCCCATCTTTCTCGAACACGTCACCCCGCCGGGTCACCCCGAGCGGCCCGACCGCCTGCGCGCCATCGAGCGCGTGCTCGACGACGAAGCTTTTGCCGCGCTCGACCGCGTCGAGGCACCGCAAGGCGACGAGGCGACGATCCTCTACGCGCATCCCGCCGATTTCGTCGCGCGTGTCCGCGCCGCCATCCCCCACGAAGGCATTGCCCACATCGACGCCGACACCACCGCCAGCCCGAAGAGTTGGCAGGCCGCGATCACGGCGATCGGCGCCGCCAACGCCGCCGTCGACGACGTCTTTGCGGGCCGCGCCGACAATGTCTTCGTCGCCGCCCGTCCGCCCGGCCACCATGCCGAAAAGACCACCGCAATGGGCTTCTGCTTCTTCAACACGGCGGCGATCGCTGCCCGCTACGCGCAGAAGAGGCACGGCGCCGAGCGTGTCGCCGTCGTCGACTGGGACGTGCATCACGGCAACGGCACGCAGGATATTTTCTGGGACGATCCGTCGGTGCTCTATTGCTCGACGCACCAGATGCCGTTGTACCCAGGCACCGGGGCGAAGAACGAGACCGGTGCCGGCAACATCGTCAACGCGCCGCTGGCGCCACAGACCGGCAGCGAGGTGTTTCGCGATGCCTTCCTGTCGCGCGTGCTGCCATCGCTCGACAATTTTGCCCCCGACCTGATCATCATTTCGGCCGGCTTCGACGCGCACCACCGCGACCCGCTGGCCGAGATCAATCTGACCGAGGACGATTTCGACTGGGCGACCGGCCAACTGATGCAGCGCGCCGCACGCCACGGCGGCAACCGGCTCGTCAGCCTGCTCGAGGGTGGCTACGATCTGCAAGGATTGGCATTTTCGGTCGCCGCCCATGTCGGGCGACTGATGAAAGGATGAATGATGAGCGGTGAGATCAACGAAGACGTCAAGGCGATGAGCTTCGAACAGGCACTCGACGCGCTGGAGAAGATCGTCGATGACCTGGAGCGTGGCGACGTGCCGCTCGACCAGTCGATCCGGATCTACGAGCGCGGCGAGGCGCTGAAGGCGCATTGCGACCGCTTGCTGAAGGCAGCCGAGGACAAGGTCGAGAAGATCAGGCTGTCGCGCGATGGCAAGCCGGTTGGAACCGAGCCGCTCGACGCGGACTAAGGCTCCGAGCAGCCTTACCGATTTTTGGACACGATCATGATTGAGGATACAGTTCGTCTCGATTGAAACGGACAAGAGGAGGTTTGGAAACGATGTGCAGAAACATCAAGACCCTGTTCAATTTTGATCCGCCGGCAACCAATGACGAAGTTCGCGACGCGGCACTCCAGTTTGTCCGCAAGCTGAGTGGAACGACGCGTCCGTCGAAACAGAACCAGCATGCGTTCGATCATGCGGTCGAAGCCATCGCGGCATCCGCACGCGAATTGCTTGATTCCCTCGAAACCCACCAGCATCCGCGCAATCGCGAAGAGGTGGCGGCCAAGTTGCGGGCAAAGGCGGCGGTCCGTTTCGCCTGATGCGCCCAGGGTGGTCCACGACCGCTGACAAGGAGAGTTCATGAGCTTCTTTCCGGGGAAAGACCCTGAAGCCGGCGACGCCTTCGCCAGCGACCAGATCGAGCTGATGGTCATCCCCAACGCCAAGGATATTGGCGGCTTCGAGGTGCGCCGCGCGTTGCCGACCGCCAAGAGGCGGCTGGTCGGGCCGTTCATCTTCTTCGACCGCATGGGCCCGGCCATCCTGCGCGCCGGCCAGGCGCTCGATGTCCGTCCGCACCCGCATATCGGCCTGTCGACAGTGACCTATCTGTTCGACGGCAAGATCCGGCATCGCGATTCGCTCGGCACCGAAATGGTGATCCAGCCCGGCGACGTGAACCTGATGACCGCGGGCCGTGGCATCGTCCATTCCGAGCGCACGCCACAGGAATTGCGCGGCGCGCCGATGTCCATCTCCGGCTTGCAGACTTGGCTGGCACTGCCCGATGGCAAGGAAGAGGTTGCGCCGGTGTTCGAGAACACAGCGGCGCTTCGGCTTCCCGAGATCGATGCCGACGGCGTCAGCGGGCGCGTCGTCATCGGTGATTTCCAGGGATTGCGGTCTCCGGTGCGGGCGGACTCCGAAACGCTCTACGCTGATTTGCGGCTGGCGCCCGGTGCCAGTGTCAAAATCCCGGCCGATGCGGAAGAGCGCGCCATCTACACGCTGGAGGGCGAGGTCTCGATTTCGGGCGACGTCTTTCCGGCGGAACGGTTGCTGGTGTTCCGCCCCGGCGACGAGATCGTCATATCATCGTTGACCGGTGCGCATTTCATGCTGTTCGGCGGCGCCTCGCTCGGTTCGAAGCGCTACATCTGGTGGAATTTCGTCTCCTCGTCCAAGGAGCGCATCGAGCAGGCCAAGCAGGAATGGAAGACCGGCCGCTTCGATATCGTTCCCGGCGATGAGAAGGAATTCATTCCACTGCCGGAAGGTTGAGCGGATCGACAGGCTGACCGTCCGCGTCACCGACACGCATTTACTTTCGCCCGCCGGCGGCCTATCCCGCCGATGAACAGAAAGTCTGGGCCCAACGTGAACGCAACGCCGCATACGCCGCTTCTCGACAGGGTTCGCATCCCGGCCGACCTGCGCACGCTGGCCGAGAGCGAATTGCCGCAACTGGCATCCGAGCTGCGCGCCGAACTGGTCGATGCCGTGTCCCGCACCGGCGGCCATCTTGGCGCCGGCCTGGGCGTGGTCGAACTGACAGTGGCGCTGCACTATGTTTTCAACACACCCGATGACCGGCTGATCTGGGATGTCGGCCACCAGGCCTATCCGCACAAGATCCTGACCGGACGCCGGGACCGCATCCGCACCTTGCGCCAGGAAGGGGGTTTGTCGGGCTTCACCCGCCGGGCCGAGAGCGAATACGACCCGTTCGGCGCCGCCCATTCCTCGACGTCGATATCGGCCGGCTTGGGCATGGCCGCCGCCCGCGACCTCTCAGGCGGCCGCAACAATGTCATTTCCGTCATCGGCGACGGCGCAATGTCGGCCGGCATGGCTTATGAGGCGATGAACAATGCCGGCGCGCTCGATGCCCGGCTCATCGTCATCCTCAACGACAACGACATGTCGATCGCACCGCCGACCGGCGCCATGAGCGCCTATCTGGCCCGCCTGGCTTCCGGCAAGACCTATGTCGGCCTGCGCGACTTCGGCAAGAAGCTGACCTCCTACCTCGGCAAGCGGGCCGATCGCGCCATCACGCGGGCGGTCGAGCATGCGCGCGGCTACGTCACCGGCGGTACCTTGTTCGAGGAACTCGGCTTCTATCACATCGGCCCCATCGACGGTCATAATCTGGAACATCTGATTCCGGTCCTGAAAAATGTCCGTGATAACGGCAAGGGTCCGGTGCTGATCCATGTCGTCACCCAGAAGGGCAAGGGCTACGCACCGGCGGAAGCCGCCGCGGACAAGTATCACGGCGTCAACAAATTCGACGTCATCACCGGCGCGCAGGCCAAGGCGCCGGCCAACGCGCCGGCCTACACCAAGGTGTTCGCCGAAAGCCTGATCCAGGAGGGCCGCGAG
>NZ_RZSJ01000613.1:0-3604 GCF_003998025.1 Mesorhizobium sp. M8A.F.Ca.ET.021.01.1.1 | reverse complement strand
CTGATCGCGCCGCGGCCGTCCTGGATCTTCAGCGCATACCAGACGCTGGCACCGCCCCCGCCAACGGCTATGGCAAGCGAGATCAGCGTCAGGAAAGCATTCTTGAGCATTAAGGGCCGGGTGCGCGAGGATTGCCGTTCGGGGATATCGCGGCGCAGGGCCCTGTGGCAAGCCGGCGTGATGGTTTTGCGTGTCGGTCTTGTCTCACCGGGCGGATGTCACAGGGCCGAAAGCGTCTCGGGTGGAGTGGGGGCCTCGAGTTTGGGCGCCATCTGGAACAGTTGGCTCATGTCCCGCAGCGTCTGCGTGGTTCGGCTGGACAGCACCGGCGGCCGCTCGGCGGCGGCGTCGGCCGCTGCCTGCTCCTCGCTCTTCTTCTGCGCCTCGGCGGCCTTGGCCGCGATCTCCTCGTCGACGAAGGGTTTGTCGATACCGGGGATCGGCTTCAGGTCGATGTTCTGGTGCGCATAGACCATCAGCCGCTGCCACACCATCGCCGGCAGCGAGCCGCCGGTCATGTTCTTGGTCGGGGTGAAATCGTCATTGCCCAGCCACACGGCCGCCGTGTAGTTGCCGGTGAAACCCACGAACCAGGCATCGCGGTAGGATTGTGTCGTGCCGGTCTTGCCGGCGACGACGATGTTGGGAATTTGTGCCCGCCGCGCCGTGCCCATCACTGGCACGGCCGCCAGCATGGTGTTCATGGATTTCAGCGCCTGCTCGGAGAGCACGCGATGCGGTGGCGGCGCGTCCTTGGTCCAGTCATACACCACGTCGCCGGTGCGGGTGACGAGCTGGGTGATGCCGTGCCTGGAGCCGACGAAGCCGTTCTGGGCAAAGACGCTGTAGCCAGTCGCCTGGTCCATCACGGTCATGCCCGAGGTGCCGAGCACCATCGTCTTGTGCCCTTCGAGCGGCGACTCCACGCCAAACGATTCCGCCAATGCCTTGATCGGCGCGATTCCGAGATGGTCCTTCGCCAGTCGCACCGGCACGGTGTTGATCGACTTGGCCATCGCCATGATCAGCGTGATGTTGCCCGCCGACTCGCCGCTGTAATTGTGCGGTGACCAGTTGCCCCAGCTGATCGGCCCGCCCGAAATGATCGAGTTCGGCGTGAAGCCGTGTTCCATCGCCGTGGCGTAGACATAGGGCTTGAACGACGAGCCGGTCTGCCGCAGTGCCTTGGTGGCACGGTTGAACTGGCTGGCGCCGTAATCGCGACCGCCGACGATCGCCCGCACCGCGCCATTGGTCTCGATGACCACCACCGCGCCTTCGGTGACGTTGTACTCCTTGCCGAACTGGCGCAGGTGGAACTCGACGGACTCTTCCGCCGCCTTCTGGATGTTGGCGTCGAAGGTGGTATGGGCGACCAGCGAGTGCTGGCCGGGCTTGGCGATCTTCTTCACCTCGTCGAAGGCCCAGTCGAGATAGTAGTCGGGACTCTTCTGTTCGCCGCGGTCGACGACGTCGGCCGGATGCAGCCTGGCCTGCAGCACCTGGCCTTCGGTCATGAAGCCGGAATCGACGAGGTTGGACAGCACCACATTGGCGCGCGCGCGCGCCGCCGGCAGGTTGATGTGCGGTGCGTATTTGGTCGGCGCCTTGAACAGGCCGGCGAGCATCGCTGCTTCGGCAAGGTTCAGGTCCTTGACGCTCTTGCCGAAATAGAAATCCGCCGCCGCCTCGATGCCGAACGTGCCGCCGCCCATATAGGCGCGGTCGAGATAGAGCTGCAGGATTTCCTTCTTCGACAGATTGGCCTCCAGCCACAGCGACAGGAAGGCTTCCTTGATCTTGCGCTCGAACGTGCGCTCATTGGTCAGGAACAGGTTCTTGGCCAGCTGCTGGGTGATGCTGGAGCCGCCCTGGACGACCGAGTTTGCCCGCACATTCTCGAAGATCGCCCTGGAAAGGCCGAGCACGTCGATGCCGTAATGGTCGAAAAAACGTCGATCCTCGGTGGCGAGCACCGCCTTGATGACGTGGTCGGGCATCTCGTCGACCGGTACTGAATCGCGCTGGATGATGCCGCGCTGGCCGATCTCGTTGCCGTAGCGGTCCAGGAAGGTGACCGCGAAGTCGCCTTGGGCACGCCAGTCCCCCGTGGTGTCCTGGAAAGCGGGTATCGCCAGCGCCAACATCACCACCATGCCGCCGGCGCCGAGTGTAAAACCTTCGCTCAACAGTTCGATGAAGCCACGGCGCCAGCCCTTGAGACGGAAGCGCCGCGAGAAGATCGTCGCGGCCTCCCAGAACTCGCGCGCCTTGAACCCGATCTCATAGAGCGAGGAATCGAGCCACGCGTCCAGCGCCAGAAGGCGGGAGGCGATCGGACCTCTTCTCTTGCGCGGTTCAGGGTTGACCATTCTAAAACCCGGCTCGGCTCTGGCGCGACCTGAAAACCGCAAGCGGGCAATTTCAGGGCGGTGCCCTGTTCCGACTATTCATCCATTTTGCCGACACTCACAAGGGCGTCGGGGACACAGCTGCAAGGTTTGTCGATGGAAGAGCCGGCTAGCCGGCGGCCCGGCTCCTCGCCAGCCAGCTTCCCGATTTGGCGAGCGAGGGGGAATTTGCCTCTTCAGGGCTATCAGGCCGCCTCGCGCTTCAGTGCCTGCGCCATGCAATGGATGCCGCCGCCGGTCTTGGAGATTTCGCTCATGTCGACGGCCGCGACCTCGAAGCCGCGCGCCTTGAGCTGGCCGATCAGCGTTTGGCTGGAGGTCGGCGCGATCACCCGGTCCTTGCCGAGCGACATGAAGTTGCAGCCGAGCGCCATCGTGTCCTGGAAGGGCACGTCGATGATCTCGTGACCCTTGCCCTTCAGCCAGTCGACGATGCCGGGTTCGGTGCAGGCGAGGCAGACGGCGGTGAGCTTTTCGGCGATCGGCACAACCATCAGGTCGATGTGGACGTAATATTCGTCGATGAAGGCGATGCGCGTCTCCCAACCTTCCTTCTCGAACCAGGCCTGCACCTGGCGGGCGCCTTCCTCCTGCGTGCGGGCGCCGCCGCAGCCGATCAGCACCACGCCGTCCTCGATGACGTTGAAGTCGCCGCCCTCGAAGGTGCCGGCCGTCACCATGTCGTAGATCGGGATGCCGAGCTTTTCATAGGTGCGGATGGCGGCATAGTTCTCGCCGCGCCGCCACCAGTTGGCCATGGCGGTGATGATGGCGCCATAAGGCGTCATGACGCTGGAATCACGGGAATAGACCTGCATCGGCAGCTCCGGCGTCGGCTCGTGCCAATGGATGTTGACGCCGAAATGCTCGTAGGCCGCGACCAGATCCTTGTGCTGGGCCTGCGCGATCTGGACATTGCAGGGCGCCTCGCGCAGATGTTTTCGCGAGAGCGAGCTGGTCGAGAGGTGACGCAGGAAGTTCGGCGATCCGAGCAGCACGTCGGTCAAGACATCGGTCTCGTTGGCGAAGCCCCATGATGTCAGCGGCTTGGTGCCGCCGGCCGGGTTGCGGCGTTGAAGCGAAAACGGTTCGGCGACGATGCGGTCATGAACGGTCATGCGGTTCTCCTCGTGGCTTGTTCTCAAGAATTGGTCGGTCGCGCATTGTTTGGTATCCACCAGTCGCGCCCGCGC
>NZ_RZSJ01000612.1:0-3606 GCF_003998025.1 Mesorhizobium sp. M8A.F.Ca.ET.021.01.1.1 | reverse complement strand
GGTTGGGTGGAGGTTTCCCCGCCGCAAAGGCCACGAGGCCGGCGCGGGCGGGACGGTTTTCGCACCTAGCGGCGCGTCTGTTCCGCCGTATCCGGCGGAAGCTCGGAATGGGGTTTTGCAAGCCCGTCTGCTGCCTGTTGCAGCAGACGCTCCTCCTCGGTGATGTGGCCGGCGTGGCGCGCGGCTTCGGCATAGACAGAGAGCGGAAACCGCCCCTGAAAATAGAGGTCGCGCTCGATGCCGAGCCCAAGCCGGCCCTTGACGCTTTCAAGTTCGGCAAGGCTGACGTTGCCGAGTTCCGGAAAGCCGAATCCGAGGTCGCAAAGCCCGAACAGTGTGTCGCCGTCCATATCGAGTTCGGTCAGAAGCCAGGTCGCCGGCCCGGTCGGATCGAACAGTTTCAGCACCGGAACATGGTCGTTTTCCTTGTCGGCCGCGCCATTGGCGAGCAGTTGGGCGCAAAGGTCGTCGGTGATCAGGATCATGGCAAAGTTCCTTGTCAGAACAGGTCGGTTTGGTTGCGTATGCACTCGTCCAAGAGGCCGAGATCGGGTGATTTCTGCTCCGCGCGCGGGCGCATCGGCGCGTTCGTGAGAAGGCAAAATCGGTCGCGCGTGTTGACGGGCCGCTCACCGGAATGAGGGTCTCGTCGCCTTCCGGCGTCGTCTCGGTCGGCAGCGTTTGGGGATTGCGCGCACTCATGCCGCGATCTCCTGCTGATCGCTGCCTTGGGCATCGGCGTTAGCGCCGAGCAGGAAATCGGCGGCTTTCGAGGCGTAGCTGGCGGCGCGGAAGATGGCGCGGTTGTCCTCGCGCAGCACCGTCAGCCATGAGCCGATGTAGTCGGCATGGCGCACGGTCGGCTCGATGCCGAGCGTGGTACAGACAAAGGCGGCGGCGATTTCGGCGACCAGTTCCTCGCGCGCATAGGCCTTGCAGCCGAACGAACCGGAAAGATCGCGCGCAAGCCGCGTCGGGTGTCCGGTCCAGTGGCCAAGCTCGTGGAAGCAGCTGCGGTAATAGTCGATCTGGTGGAAGAAAGCGGGCTGCGGCGGCACCTGAATGAAGTCGCTGCCCGGCATGTAGAAAGCGCGATCGCAGCCGATGCGAAAGTCAGCGCCGGTTGCATGAATCAGCGCCTCGGCCTGCGGGATCATCTCGCGTTCTGGCAGCGGTTGGGCGGCGGCATAGAGGTGGTCGGGCAGGTTGTCGCACTGCGCGACATTGAAGACGGTGAAGCGCTTCAGATAAGGCACCGCCTGCGGCTCGTCACCATCGGCCTTGGCGCGTTCCTTCTCGTCCTTGGGAACAAAGCGGTCGGCATGGACGATGGTGGTGCCGTGTTCGCCCTTCCTGACATTGCCGCCAAGCGCAAGCGCCTGGCGGAAGGTGAGCCAGTTCTGGC
This sequence comes from Mesorhizobium sp. M8A.F.Ca.ET.021.01.1.1, assembly GCF_003998025.1. NCBI lineage: Bacteria > Pseudomonadati > Pseudomonadota > Alphaproteobacteria > Hyphomicrobiales > Phyllobacteriaceae > Mesorhizobium > Mesorhizobium sp. M8A.F.Ca.ET.021.01.1.1. Next base: position 2,201 of record NZ_RZSJ01000612.1, on the reverse strand, counting down.
TACAGAAACCGCGCTCGATGACCGCGCCCCAAAGGATCAGGATATTGATGCCGGAATAGGCGCGCCCGCTGGCCGCGTTCTTCGGCAGGCCGAGGCCGGCCTTTGCGCTGCCCCATGGCTTGACCCATGGCACGGTGCCGCGCTCCAGTTCGGCGATGATGCGGTCGGTGATTTCCTGATAAAGGCTGGCACCCGTGCGCCCGCCGCTGCCCGCGCCAGCCTTTCGGCTGCCGGAACGCTTGCTGTTTGCACGCATCGTCTGGTCCTCCGCTCTTCAATTCCGCGCCCTCCCCGGAAGCGGGGTGGGCGGCGAAAGCGACCGGAAAGGCCCGACGTCAAAGGCGAACCGCATCCGAAGGACCGGAACGAAGAGGAGGACCCGGAGCGGCAAGCGAAGGGTTGCGGGATGCCGCGGCGGGCCTAGAAGGGAGTGCCGCCCACCCCGCGCCACCGGGGAAGGCCAGCACAAAAAACCACGCCGGCCGAGAGGCCGGCGACCGTCAGCAGCCGAAAGGCTGCCTCTCGCCAGGGGGCGAAGCCGCAGGGCCGAGACCGCCTGAGCTTGCCGAAGACAAGCGGGCTCGGTTCACGAGCACCCGGCGCGCGCCACAAGGCGCGCGGGCGCCCCTATGCCGGCTAGTTGCAAATGTCCCTTCGGCGCGGTGGTTTATGAGGTCGCAAGCTCGGCCAGATGGCAAAGATCGCCGAGAAAACCAGTGCCACTCGTCCAAATCTGACGGACCAGGCATGGGAACTGATCTGAGCGTTGAGCCGTCCGCTCGAGGGTGAGGTGATCAATGCGATGCGCTACCGGCTTGCGGCCGGATGCTGCCGATCTGTCTCGCTCACGCGAGTCTGATGACGACCCGCAAAAAAAGGGCGCCCGGGAACAGGGCGCCCCTTCTCATCGACGAAAGGCTCGGATTGGAGGTCCGTGATCAAGCACTTCCCCGACAATTTCTTCAAGCCTCACCACAATGGTTCAGCCACAAATTGAAGGCTCGCAGTTACCGCTTCGAACGCGGCGAACGGCCCTTCAATCCTCAGAACGAGCGCTGGAAGCGGAGGAGGCCGCCGATGCTGTTCTTCTTGTCGGCAGCGGTCCAGTTGCCGAACGGCGTGCCGTCGTTGAAGTGACCGTAGTGATCGTAGTCAACTTCCGCGGTGACCGTGAGACCGGGGACGACGTCGTAAGCGACGTTAGCCGCCACGCCATAGTTCTTGTCCTGGTCACCCGAAACCTGCAGGTTGAACGACGTCTTGGGATTGAACTTGTAGGTACCGCCGGCCCACCAGGCCCAGTGACCGCCCCACTGCTTGTAGAAGTCGCGACCGCTTGCGAAATCGAGCGAATTCTTGTCGGTGCCGTAGCCGAACATGGCGAACAGCGACAGCTCGCTGGTCACGTTGAAGTCAGCTCGAACCTTGCCGGCCCATTCTTCGTAGTTGCTGTCATAGGCGACGACGCCGGCGATGGCACCCCAGCCCTGCGTGTACTTCACACCGCCGACGACATGCGGAACATAGCTGTCGATCGTGCCCACGTAGAAGACATTATTGACGTCGACCGAACCTTCTTCGAGCGAGATCACGGCCGAGAAGCCGTTGCCGGCATCAAAGTTGTACTGGATGAGGTTCGTGGAGAAATCACCATAAGGAACGATGGTGTCGTTGAGAACGTTGCCGGCATAGCCGATGAACGAGTCAAAGGCCGAATCATCCAAACCGACCCGGAGCCCACCAAGCTGGATCCAGGCAAAATCCATCGTAACGCCCTTGTTGTGGGCCTGATTGCCGTCTTCGCCAGCGTAGTAGGCGCTGTTGCCGAAGTTGAATTTCGTCTGGGTGTAGGTCTTCAACGTGCCGAGCTCAGTTTCCTGGCCGGTCCAGGTCTTCAGCGCGAAGCGGGCGTTCTTGTGCCAGGTGCCCTGGTCCTTGCCGTTGAGAACGTCTGTCGAACGTGCGCCATCGAAGCTGCCGACATCGCCAGCGCTGATGTCGTAACGGACATAGCCGCCAATGCGCAGGCAGGTTTCGGTGCCGGGGATGTAGAAGTAGCCAGCGCCGTAGACGTCGCAGATCTTGACGTATTCAGCCGGTTCCGGCTCGGCGACGACGACGGCGTCGGCGGCGCGCGCACCGGAAACTGCGATCAGGGCCGCAGCGGAGCCGAGAAGTAGGCTCTTGATGTTCATACTTGA
>NZ_RZSJ01000611.1:0-3632 GCF_003998025.1 Mesorhizobium sp. M8A.F.Ca.ET.021.01.1.1 | reverse complement strand
CTCCCAGCTTTTGCGCAGCGAGGCCGATCTCGTCGGGCAAGCCGGGATGCTGGAGGCCAATCTGGCGACGGCCAATACCCAGATCGTGGAGGCCCAGGAGCAGACCGAGCGCCTGACCACGCAACGCGTCGAGGAGGCGCTGACGAAACTCGACGACGTTCGCTCCAACCTGGCCGATGTCGAGGAACAGATCAGGACGGCGGAGGCGGTGCTGCGGCGAACGACGATCAAGGCGCCGGCGGCAGGCATCGTGGTGTCGTCGACCTACAATTCCAAGGGCAGCGTGATTGCTCCGGGCGAAAAGATCATGGAAATCCTGCCCACCGCGTCTGGCCTGGTCGTCGATGCGAAGCTGCGGCCGAAGGACATCGATCAGGTCCGTGTCGGCCAGCCGGCGAAACTGCGACTATCCGCCTTGAACGCGCGGCTCACGCCAGAGGTCTCAGCCACCGTGACACAGATTTCGGCGGATCGGCTCATCGATCCAGCCACGCGTGAACCCTATTTCCGCGCCAAGCTGACGATTGCCGCCGACCTGCCGCCCGGCGTGAGGCGCGAGCAGCTTTACCCCGGGACGCCGGTCGAGGCGTTCATCAGCACCGGCGATCGCACTTTCCTGGAGTATCTCGCGCGGCCGCTGCTCGATTCATTCGCGCGGGCTTTCGCTGAGCAGTAGACCGCCGACCGGCAGTGAACCGGCGCGCCGCTAGAGCCGTTCCGCGTTTCACGGAATCGCGAACGGCTCCAACTCTTTGTTTTTACGCAATTCCGAACGGAAGCCGTTTCACTCTTTTCCTGGAATTGCTCTAATAACCGCCGTCGGCCTTGGACATTTGAACGGTCAGCGCGCCACTTCGCGGTGGCCGCTGGGCAGGCGGGTGGCGATCAGCTTGTCGATGCGGCGGCCGTCGAGATCGACCACCTCAAAGCGCCAGCCCTGGGCGTCGACGCATTCGCCGGTCGCCGGCAGATGGTGCATGTGCGACAGCACATAGCCGGCGACGGTTTCGTAATCGCGGTTCTCCGGCAGGTCGATGCCCAGCACTTCGGCCATCTCGTCGGCCTGCATATAACCGGCGAGCAGCCATGAGCCGTCGTCGCGCTGGACGGCGCTTTCTTCCTCGCCGGCCTCGAGGTCCGAGCGGAAGACGCCGGTGATGGCTTCCAGAATGTCGGCGGGCGTGACGATGCCTTCGAAGTGGCCGTATTCGTCATGCACAAGCGCCATCGGCACGTCGCTCTCCTTCAGCTTCTGCAGCACGTCAAGGGCGTCGGCCTGGTCGTGCACGATGGGTGCCGCGCGCACGTATTTGCGGGGGTCGAGCGCGCGGCCGCCGAGCAGTGCTGCCAGCACGTCGCGCGTCTGGATGACGCCGATCATGGCGTCCACCCCGCCGTCGCCGGCGGGCAGGCGCGAATGCTGGGTGTCCATCAGCAGCTTGCGGATGGTGGGTTCATCGGACTGCAGGTTGATCCAGTCGACATCGGTGCGCGGCGACATGACGGCGCGCACGGCGCGGTCGCCGAGCCGCATGACACCGGCGATCATGCGCCGCTCGTCGGATTCGATGGTGCCGTGATGCTCGGCCTCGGCGACCAGCATCTTGATCTCCTCGTCGGTGACCTTTTCCTCGCTTTCGCCGCGCTGGCCGAGCAGCCAGAGCACGGCACGGCCCGAAATATCGAGCAGGAAGACCAGAGGCGCCGAGATGGTGGCGAGGATGGTCATCGCCGGCGCGGCTCTCACGGCAACGCGCTCGGGATCGCGCAGCGCGATCTGCTTGGGCACGAGTTCGCCGATGATCAGCGAGGCGTAGGTGATGATGGCCACGACGATGCCGACGCCGAGCGGGTCGGCGATGGTCTCGCGGATGCCTGTCGAGGCCAGATATTGCGCCAGCCTCTGGCCGAGCGTGGCACCGGAAAAGGCGCCCGACAGCACGCCGACCAGCGTGATGCCGATCTGCACGGAGGACAGGAATTTGCCCGGATTGGAGCCAAGCGCCAGAGCGCGGCCGGCTCGCCTGAAGGCGATGATCGACCGCAACGTCAAGGGTGCCGGCCGCGACGAGACGATGGCGAGTTCGGACATCGACAGAAGGCCGTTCACGCAGATGAGGACGACCACGGTGGCGATTTCAACGTATAACATGAGGGGTCAATAGCATTGCCGCACGGCTTTCGAAAATAGTCGGCGACCATTTTAAAAAGATGACGGCGATACGGGCCGATCAGGCGGCATCCCAGGGTGGCGACGAGAAGTGCGCGACCAGCGCGTCGACGACGACCCGCACCTTGGGCGTCAAGGCTCGTGTCGCCGGCCAGATGGCATGGACGGAAATGTTTTCGACCAGCGTGTCCACCAGCACCATTTCCAGCGCGCCGCTCCTGAGGCTGTCCGCCACCAGCCAGGTCGGCAGGAAGGTGATGCCGCAGCCGGCAAGGACAGCGCCCAGCATCGGCTCGCCATTGTCGAGCACCAGCCTTGCCCGCGGCGTGAATTTCGCGACATGGCCATCGGCTTGCCTGATGCTCCAGGCGTGGGCGACGCCGTTGCGGGTGTAGCCGATCAGGTCATGGCCAGCGAGGTCCTCGATCGTCCGTGGCCTGCCGTTTCTGTCGAGATAGGCGGGGGCGGCGCATATGGCCGAGCGCTGGGTATAGAGCCGGCGTGCGGCGAGCGACAGGCTGTCGTCGAGGTCGCCCATGCGGACCGCAAGGTCGATGCCTTCCTCGATGAGGTCGACGCGGCGGTCGTTGAAGGAAATCTCCATGGCCAGATCGGGAAATCGCCTGGAAATGTCGAACAGCACAGGCGCCACGCAGCGGTGGCCGAAGGCCGAGGGCAGGTCGACCCGAAGGCGGCCCGAGGGCACCTGCCGGCGCGAGGCCAGTAGCGCCTGGGCGGCTTCGATCTCGGACAGCGCCCTGACGCAGGCTTCATAATAGCACAGGCCTTCGCTGGTCGGGCTGAGGCTGCGCGTGGTGCGGTTGAGCAAGCGGATGCCAAGCCGCTGTTCCAGTTGCGCGACCGATTTGCCGACCGCCGATTTCGTCACGCGCAGCCGCTCGCCTGCGCCGGTGAAGCTTCCGGCCTCCATCGTTTGAACAAAGGCGACGATGCCTTGCAGATCCGCGGATTCCATCGATCTATTCCCATTGTAGAAATCTGATCACCAACTCGTTTCCGATTATGGATCATGGAAGCGCTTTTTTCCACAGTGAAACGGCGTAAATATCCCGCCAGCCATGCAATCGGGAGCAGACGTAATGAAGAGCGACATCAACAGATCCTGGCGGATGACCGGCTTCGGCCTGCCCAGGCTGGAATTGGCCGAAGGGAGGATTCCCGAGCCCGGGCCGCATGAACTGCTGGTGCGGATCAAGGCCATATCGCTGAACTACAAGGACAGGATGATCGTCGATGGCGTGCTGATCCCCGACCTTGCCTTTCCATTCGTGCCGACCTCCGATGCCGTTGGCGAAGTGGTGGCGGTCGGCGGCGGTGTCACCCGTTTCCGGACCGGCCAGCGCGTGCTGGGGCAGGTGATCGCCGACTGGCCGGATGGCGATGCGCCCCCGGTGCTGCACCAGCACACGCTGGGATCGTCGCTGCCCGGCACGTTGAGCGA
>NZ_RZSJ01000610.1:0-3644 GCF_003998025.1 Mesorhizobium sp. M8A.F.Ca.ET.021.01.1.1 | reverse complement strand
GCTGAAACCTTAGCCGTGAAATCCTCAACGTCTGGCCCGTCAGGCAGGCGCCGGACGCCAATGACCCGCACCTGGGCCAGTTTGAGCTTGGCGAAGAGCGGGTAGTATCCGGGCTCGTCGACGAGCACGACGTCGCCAGGCGCCAAGAACGCCCGAACGACGAGATCGAGCGCGTGATTGGCGCCGAACGTCAGCAAGATTTCCTTTTCAGTCGCTTGAATGTGCTGGTTCCCCAAACGCCGGGCAATCTGCTGCCGTAGAGGTGGGAAACCCCAAGCGGACCCATAGCCATCCGCGCCTGGTGAGGGGCCACGCCCGAGAAAACCAAGATGGCGTCGGATTTCCGACTCCTCCGTCCATGCTGGGGGCGGACGCCCGTCGCCGACACGGATCTCAAAGCTTTCCTCCAACTGCGCATTGAGAAGCGAAGCGATATCGACGGCTTCCGATACGTGTTTTGGCCTCGTCCCGTTCGTTTGCGCAGTCTTGCTGACTGTGAATCCGGAGCGTGCCTTCGGTATGACGTGACCGGATGCCGCCAATCTGTCGTAGGCTTCGACAATAGTGTTCTTGGAGACGCCGTAGTCGCGGGCCGCATTCCTGATTGAGGGTAGCTTGCTTCCCGGCGAACGGTTGCCCGCTGCAATCTCCGCGACCAGCCTCGCTGCGACATTCTCCGCAAGAGTTTCACCGGATTTGCCGCTTGGATTTGTCGCCCTCAACGTCGCCTCCTATGGGTACAGATTCAGACAAATTCTTTGATCTGTACCTTTCATGAGATGGTAACAATGATCATTTTTGTTTCAAGAAGAAAAATTATACATCGCGTGGGAGGCGCCTGTGACCGACGCAGAAAACGGCAGAACGCGTTCCGCCATAAATTCGCGCATTGAGAACCTGCGGAATCTTTCGCCGACCGAGAGACTTGGCCGGGTTGGCGATGTGATGTCGCTCACCGATACCGAACGCGGCGTTTTTGCAGGCGGCGGCCTCCCGATTGCGCTGGCCGATGGCATGATCGAGAACGTCATTGGGACGTTTGAGCTACCGATCGGCGTGGCCACAAATTTTACAATCAATGGCCGAGACTACCTGATCCCGATGGCCGTCGAAGAGCCATCTGTCGTGGCGGCGGCGTCGTACATGGCCCGTCTTGCCCGCAAGAGCGGTGGCTTCTTCACCTCGAGCACCGGGCCGATCATGCGGGCACAGGTGCAAGTTCTTGAAGTGCGCGACCCGCACGGCGCGCGGGCCCGCATCCTGAGGGAACGAGAGGCGATCATTGCTGCTGCAAATGTCAAGGACAAGGTCCTGATATCGCTTGGCGGAGGGTGCCGCGATGTCGAGGTACACGTATTTGATCAGACAACTGCCGGCCCCATGGTTGTCGTTCACCTAATCGTCGATGTGCGCGATGCCATGGGCGCAAACACGGTCAATACAATGGCCGAAGCCGTCGCGCCGATGATCGAAGCGATAACCGGCGGCGTCGTGCGACTTCGCATTCTGTCCAACTTTGCCGATCTGCGCATCGCCCGCGCAATGGTCACAGTCACCCCGGAGACGCTGCAGACCGAAGAATACAAGGGTGATCGTATCGCTCGCGGCATTGTCGAAGCATGTGCCCTTGCCATCGTCGACCCCTACCGCGCCGCCACCCACAACAAGGGCATCATGAACGGTATCGATCCGATCGTGGTAGCCACCGGCAACGACTGGCGGGCCATAGAAGCGGGCGCGCATGTGTGGGCTTCGCGCTCAGGGCGTTACACATCGTTGTCGACCTGGGAGCTTGATGCCAAGGGTCATCTCGTCGGCACCCTGGAGATGCCCATGGCCCTGGGCCTTGTGGGTGGTGCGACAAAGACCCATCCGGCAGCCCGTGCCGCCCTCAAGATCCTCGGCGTTGAGAGTGCCCAGGAACTTGCCGAGGTGGCGGTGGCGGTTGGGCTTTCGCAAAACATGGGGGCATTGCGTGCATTGGCCACCGAGGGCATCCAGCGAGGCCATATGGCGCTGCACGCCCGCAACATCGCAATTGTGGCCGGCGCAACCGGCGACGAGATCGACAAGGTGGCGTCGACGCTGTCTGCGAACCATGACGTGCGCGTCGATCGCGCCAAGGATGTACTTGAGCTGATCAGGGCGGAAAAGGTCTGAGATCATGCGGTACCGCGATGCTGAAAAATCAGTTGCCGTCGGTTGGCGATGCGGCGGCCGGCAATGCTCGATTGCGCGATCCAGAAATCCGGGCAGATATCTCTCAGGATTGTTTTCCGGGAGAATGACGTGACCGAAGCATATGGGAATGACGCGATTCCAACACGGACGGGCCCTCTAAGCGGAGTGACCGTTCTCGACATCACACGTGTCGTCGCCGGCCCCTTCTGCTCCATGTTGCTGGCCGACCTTGGCGCGACCGTGATCAAGGTGGAGCATCCCGACGAACCGGACTACGCCCGTACCTTCCCTCCTTTCGTCGGCGACGAGGGTGCGGAACTCAGCGCCTTCTTTTCGCAGTTCAACCGCAACAAGCTGGGAATCACGATCAATCTCAAATCCGCTGACGGCAAGGCGCTCTTGAAAAAGCTCGTGCGCCGGGCCGACGTGCTGGTCGAGAATTTTCGACCGAGAACCATGGACAGGCTGGATCTCGGATACGAGGTCCTCAAAGCTGAAAACCCCAAGCTGATCTACACCGCGATCAGCGGCTACGGCCGCAGCGGGCCAAACGCATCAAAGCCTGCCTATGACAACACCGGACAGGCGTCAGGCGGCCTGTGGTCGATGAACGGCTATGCGGACCGACCGCCGGTTCGGGTGGGCACTATCATCGGCGACCTCGCGGCGTCCTTGTATGCTGCGATCGGCACTCTCGCAGCCCTGCGCGAGGCGGACAAAAGCGGCCTCGGACAGGTGGTCGACGTCTCGCAACAGGACTCCGTGCTGACGCTGACGGAAAATGCTGTTGTCCGTTACACGGGGAAGAATGAAATCGCCTCACCACTCGGCAATGACCATCCCTTCGTGCGCCCCTACGGCCAGTTCCCCTGCAAGGACGGCTATGTGTTCTTCGGCGGCTACACGGACAAGTTCTGGGCGATTACCTGCGCTCTGTTCGGCGAGCCCGACAAGGCATCCGACCCTGCCATCGACACGATGGAGAAGCGGTTCGATCCGACAGTGGCGGAGACGAAGGTCAATCCGCTGCTTAACCGCTGGTTCAGCCGCTACACCAAGGCCGAACTGGAGGAGATCGCGGGCGACAAGATCCCGCTGAGCGCGATCAAGACGATTGCGGAAGTCGTCGAGGATCCACACATCGCCGCTCGCAACATGATCGTCAAGGTTCCCATCGCGGGCAAGCTTATCGGCATGTTTGGGCTGCCGATAAAGCTTTCGGGCGCCGTCGAGGTCGCGCCCCAATCGGCGCCCGCGCCGGGAGAGCACAATGACCTGATCCTTGGGAAATTGGCAGGCCTTTCCCCAGAGGAGTTGCATGCGCTCAAGACCGGGGGAGCGATCTAGATGGGCATCGACTTTACCCAGGACGGTTACGTCGCAACAGTCCGGATCGATCGGCCGGAGAAGCTCAATGCGCTGACCTTGGCCATGTATGAGGATCTGGGCCGCGCCTTCAAGGC
>NZ_RZSJ01000060.1:0-17525 GCF_003998025.1 Mesorhizobium sp. M8A.F.Ca.ET.021.01.1.1 | reverse complement strand
CCGGTGATCCGGCGTCGGGCGAACGGGCTGTCGTCGCGACCGTTGCACCTGCTGCGGCAAGCCGGTGAACGATAGCTTCGCCGGCGCCTTTGGTGCCGCCGGTGACCAGCACGCGCCTGCCCCGGAACTCCTGGTCATCGATCGCGAATGTCTGCCGGATGGTCATAGGCCAATCTCCAGTTTCGCGATCCGGTCGCCGCCCAGCGTGAAATTGTAGTGGAGCGTTATCGGGCTGCCGGGGAAGTCACCGGAGACGATACCGGCGATCCGCCATGCGTTGGCTGTGACACCGGCCTCCTTCACCTCGACTGTCGCGTGATATTTGTCGGTCGTACTTTGCATCCACCTGCGGATCGCTTCGGTTCCGCGATGGGTCTCGCCTTCGTCCTTGACGATGGCGTCCAGCGTGAAAGGCGCGAGCATCGCGCCGATGTCGTGGCGGTTGTTGGCGGCGAAATAATCCGCCAGCGGCGGAGGAAGGGTCACGGTCACGGTTTGTCTCCAATTGGATGCCGCCGTCTGTGGGAGGGGGCGGCTGTTGTCGGCCGCTAAGATGAGGTATGCTGGAGAAATGACAAGAACCGACGAAAAAGTAAGGTACTTACCCGAAAGTGAGGCTGAGACGCTGACGCCGCTCTCCGCAGCGAGCGGTGTGGAAAACGTGCTACGCATCCTCGAGGGCCGTTGGAAGCTGGTGATCCTGTTCCATCTGTTCGGCGGCAAAGTGCTGCGCTTTTCAGACCTCGAGCGGGCGATACCGGCTATTTCGCAGAAAATGCTGATCCAGCAGCTCCGGCAGATGGGCGCCGACGGGATTGTCCGCCGTATCGTTCACCATCAAGTACCGCCAAAGGTCGAGTATTGCCTGACCGATTGGGGTCAGGCCCTGTGCCCGGCTCTCGATGCCCTGTTGAAATGGGCGGCGCAAAAGGGCTCCGCCGACGCCTGACCGAGCCTATCGTGTCGCAGCCACCTCGGCATGGCCGCGCAGCAGCGCCATCAGCTTCTTGGCGTCCTTGGCGGCGCCCTCCTCGTCGCCGTCGAGGATCGAGCGGATCAACGCGACATGGTGCTCAGCGGATTCCGCCAGCCCGGTGTCCGCCTTGTAGCGGAACCAGAAGCGGCGGCTGTGGGTCTGCAACGGGGCGGCCAGCCGGGCGGCGAACGGATTGTCGGCGGCCAGCGCCAGCGCTTCGTCGAGCGCCTTGTCGGCCTGGATGAAGGCAAGCACATTGCCCGAGATCACCGCCTTCTGCATGGCAAGCGCGGCCTCGTGAAACAGGTCGGCGGCTTCGCGGGTGACGAAGCGTGCGGCCGATCGTGCCAGCACCACCTCGACGCCGCGCCTGGCGTCGAGCACGCGCAGCCAGTCGCCGGGATGCAGCGGTGCGATCGCGATGCCGGCACGCGGCCTGACATCGAGCAGTCCCTCCCAGGCCAGCCGCTGGATCGCCTCGCGCACCGGCGTGCGGCCGAGCGCCAGCCGCTCGATCAGGGAGCCCTCGGTGACAAAACTCGCCGGCGCCAGTTCGAGCGTCACGATCATGTGTTCGAGGACGCGATAAGCCCTGGTCGCCGCGGGCTCGGACACGGTGCTTGCTTCCATGGATATCAAAGGCGGTCTCCTGATATATCTAAAATATATCATAACAGATTCCGCATTGACAGCGGCTTTCCTAACAGATATACGGCTGATATATCAGATGGAGAGATAGTCATGTGGACCGGAGTTTTCCCCGCCGTCACGACCAAATTCACCGCCGACGACCGGCTCGATCATGCCGAGATGGAGCGTTGCTTCAGCCTGCAGATGGAGGCCGGCTGCGACGGCATCATCGTCTGCGGCTCGCTTGGCGAGGGGCCGATGCTGTCGCCTGACGAGAAGATCGAGGTGCTGAAGACCGCGCAGAAGGTCGCTGGCAAGAAGCCGGTGCTGCTGACGGTCAACGAGGCCGGCACCCGCGAGGCCGCCAGCATCGCCAGGCGCGCCGCCAAGGAAGGCGCCAACGGCCTGATGGTGGTGCCGAGCCCGATCTATCATACCAACGCGGAAGAGACCGTGGCGGCGCTGCGCGCCGTGGCCGAGGCCGGCGACCTACCGGTCATGATCTATTCCAATCGGCTCGCCTACCGCGTCGATGTCACCGTCGACCAGATGGAGGAGCTTGCGTCGGACAAGCGTTTCGTCGCCATCAAGGAATCCTCCGACGACATCCGCCGCTCGACCGAGATCATCAACCGCCTGGGCAGCCGCTACGACCTGTTCACCGGCGTCGACAATCTCGCCTTCGAGGCGCTGTCGGTGGGCGCCATCGGCTGGGTGGCTGGCCTGGTCACCGCCTTCCCGCGCGAGACCGTCGCCATCTACCAGCTGATGAAGCAGGGACGCCGCGAAGAGGCGCTCGCCATCTACCGCTGGTTCCGGCCGCTGCTCGACCTCGATGTCTCGACCTATCTGGTGCAGAACATCAAGCTTGCCGAAGTGTTCGCCATCAACACCAATGACCGCGTGCGCATGCCGCGCATGCCGCTGTCGGGCGAACGCCGCAAAGCGGTCGAGAAGATCGTCAAGGATGCGCTCGCGGTGCGGCCGACGCTGCCGCAGTTCTGAATTGGCGATGGCCCAGGCCCCCTCATCCGGCCGCTTCGCGGCCACCTTCTCCCCAAGGGGAGAAGAGTTCGCCAGCGTTGGCGTCAGCCTCTTCTCCCCAGCGGGGAGAAGGTGGCCCGAAGGGCCGGATGAGGGGGCTGGCACGGAGAAGCGAGAGAGGGCGTTTTGCACTGTGCGCCGCCATGAGTAACAATGCCGTAATCGACATCGCCATCATCGGTGGCGGCATCATCGGCATCTGCGCGGCGGCCTTCCTTGCCGAGGCGGGACTGGATGTCACGGTCTTCGACCGCACCGGTATCTGCGAGGAGACGAGTTCCGGCAACGCCGCCGCCTTCGCCTTTTCCGACGTGCTGCCGCTGGCGCACAAGGGCATGATCCGGCAGCTGCCGAAATGGCTCGCCGATCCGCTCGGCCCGCTCAGCATTCCGCCCGTCTACCTGCCGAAGCTGCTACCCTGGCTGGTTCGCTTCTGGCGCGCCGGCGCGCCAGGGAAATACGAGGCGAGCCTGGCGGCGCAGTCCGGCATGATGAAGCTTGCTGAGGCCGAGTGGATGGATCTGCTCGATCGTTCCGGCACGCGGCCGATGCTGCGTGAGGACGGTTCGCTCGAGCTCTATGAAAGCGAAGCCGAGTTTCGCGCCTCGATGTCGGGCTGGGCGGCGCGCGAGCGCTTCGGCATCGGCTTCCGGCACGTCGAGGGCAAGGACCTGGCGGACTTGCAGCCGGGGCTGTCACCGCGTTTCGTCAGGGGCACCTTCGTGCCGGGATGGAAGACGGTCGCCGATCCAAAACTGCTCGGCAAGGCCGTGTGGGCCTACGCGCAGTCCAAGGGTGCCCGTTTCGAGATGGCCCGCATCGACCGGGTCGCCGCCGGTCAAGACGGCGCGACACTGACGCTGGCAGACGGCTCGAACAGGCAGGCCAGGCACCTCGTCATTGCCGCGGGCGCCTGGTCGCACCTGCTGGCGCGGCAGCTCGGCGACCGCATTCCGCTGGAAACCGAACGCGGCTACAACACGACATTGCCGAGAGCCGCGTTCGACGTGAGGCGGCAACTGATCTTCTCCGGCCACGGCTTCGTCATCACCCCGCTCGACACGGGCCTGCGCGTCGGCGGTGCCGTCGAGCTTGGCGGCATCGAACGGCCGCCCAATTTCAACAGGGCGAAAGCGCTCTTGCGGAAGGCGCAGGCATTCCTGCCGGGGCTCGATCCCACGGGCGGACGCGAATGGATGGGGTTCCGGCCCTCGCTGCCGGATTCGGTCCCCGTCATAGGCAAGGCAGCGCGAAGCCGGTCGGTCATCTATGCCTTCGGCCACGGCCATCTCGGCCTGACCCAGGCTGCGGCAACCGGGCGGTTGATCAGGGAATTCGTTCTGGGGCAGACTTCGTCCGTCGATCTGGTCCCCTTCAGCCCACAACGATTTTGATTTTTTCGGGTTTTGATTTTCGAGGAGCGACATGGCCAAGAAATCCTTCTTCTGCATCGACGGTCACACCTGCGGCAACCCGGTGCGGCTGGTCGCCGGCGGCGGCCCGCTGCTGCAGGGCTCGACAATGATGGAACGGCGCGCGCATTTCCTCGCCGAATACGACTGGATCCGCACCGGCCTGATGTTCGAGCCACGCGGCCATGACGTGATGTCGGGCTCGATCCTCTATCCGCCGACGCGCGAGGACTGCGACATCGCCATCCTGTTCATCGAGACTTCAGGCTGCCTGCCCATGTGCGGCCACGGCACCATCGGCACGGTGACGATGGCCATCGAGCACGGGCTGATCGTGCCGAAGACGCCTGGCGTGCTCAGGCTCGACACGCCGGCCGGCCTCGTCATCGCCGAATACAAACAGGTCGGCGAGTATGTCGAGGAGGTGCGCATCACCAACGTGCCGTCGTTCCTCCATGCCGAAGGGCTGACGGTCGAATGTCCAGGCCTCGGCGAGATTACGGTGGATGTCGCCTATGGCGGCAATTTCTACGCCATCGTCGAGCCGCAGGCGAAGTATCGCGGCATGGCGGATTATTCGGCCGGCGACCTCATCGCCTGGAGCCCGGTGGTGCGGCAACGGCTCAACGAGAAATATACCTTCGTGCATCCGGAAAACCCAGGGATCAACCGGCTGTCGCACATGCTGTGGACCGGCAAGCCGACGGTCGAGGGCGCGGATGCGCGCAATGCCGTCTTCTACGGCGACAAGGCGATTGATCGCTCGCCCTGCGGCACCGGCACCTCGGCGCGCATGGCGCAGCTCCATGCCAAAGGCAAGCTCAAGGCCGGAGACGCTTTCGTCCATGAATCGATCATCGGGTCGCTGTTCAAGGGCAAGGTCGAAAAGGAGGTCAACTTGGCCGGGAAGCAGGCAATCATCCCCTCGATTGGCGGTTGGGCGAGGATGACCGGACTGAACACCATCTTCATCGACGACCGCGATCCGTTCGCGCATGGTTTTGTGGTCAAGTAGGGAGAATCCTGACCCTACGGAAAGGAGTGTGACGAAAAAACGAACCGTGTCAGGAACGCAACGATTCTTCTCATCACCTAATTTTGACGGTGATTTCTTCGAAACGGAGCGCATGATGAGGCGCAATCGTCAAAGACATTGCGTTATGCCAATGATAGGGTCCGCGATAGTCCAGGGGCTGGGTGGAAAAAACGGGCGATCGGGAAGGCGTGGTTGGAAACACGCGGAGCGATCAAAAAAAATCACGTTGCAATCCGGCCTCGAAACTTTACGACTAGGGGAAATACGAAAAGGAATGCGTCTGCATGGGCGACATTCCAGGGGAGCCATGTACACATGCAGTACTTCGTCCAGCAGCTTATCAATGGGCTGACGCTGGGATCGATCTATGGGCTGATCGCGATCGGCTACACGATGGTCTACGGCATCATCGGCATGATCAATTTCGCCCATGGCGACATCTTCATGGTGGGCGCTTTCACGGCGCTGATCGTCTTCCTCATCCTCGGCGCGCTGTTTTATTCGGTGCCCGTGGTCATCGCGCTGCTGGTCATGATGATCGTGGCGATGCTGCTCACCAGCCTCTACAACTGGACGATCGAGAAAGTGGCCTACCGGCCGCTGCGCGGTTCGTTCCGGTTGGCGCCGCTGATCACCGCCATCGGCATGTCGATCGCGCTGTCGAACTTCGTCCAGGTGACGCAAGGGCCGCGCAACAAGCCGATCCCGCCGATGGTCAGCCAAGTCTACAACATCAACGGCGTCAGTGTGTCGCTGAAGCAGATCATCATCGTCATCGTCACAGCTTTGCTGCTGGCGGTGTTCTGGTACCTGGTCAACAAGACCTCGCTTGGCCGGGCGCAACGCGCCTGCGAGCAGGACCGCAAGATGGCGGCACTGCTGGGCATCGACGTCGACCGCACCATCTCGATCACCTTCATCATGGGTGCGGCCCTTGCCGCCGTCGCCGGCACGCTTTTCCTGATGTACTACGGCGTCATCGCCTTCTCCGACGGCTTCGTGCCGGGTGTGAAGGCCTTCACGGCTGCGGTGCTTGGCGGCATCGGCTCGCTTCCGGGGGCCGTGCTCGGCGGACTGCTGATCGGCTTCATCGAGAGCATGTGGTCGGCCTATTTCTCGATCGACTACAAGGATGTCGCCGCCTTCTCGATCCTGGCGATCGTCCTGATCTTCCTGCCTTCCGGCATATTGGGCCGGCCAGAAGTCGAAAAGGTCTGAGACCATGGCCGTAACCGTATCTCCAGAGCGCGACACCGTCGCCAGTCCCGTGCAGCGCGCCCTGCGCGAGGCCTTCTATGCCGGCGCCATCGCGCTTGGCCTGTTCGTGCTGTTCATCGGCCTCAAGACCGACCAGAACATGTCCAACGAACTGGTCGTGGTGCAGCGCTGGGGCCTGCTTGCCGCGGTGGTGATCGCCACCGCCGTCGGACGCTTCCTTTACGTTGCCTACGGCCAGCCCTTCATGGCCAACCAGAAGGTCGCCAACGTGACCACCGGCCTCATGCCGGCAAGCGTGGCATCCCGCTTCTTTACCCTGCCGGCCTTCATCGGAGCGGCGGTCGCCATGGTGCTGCTGTTCGTGTTCAACAGCTCTCTCGCCGGATGGGTTGGGGCAGAGCCGGCCGGCTATCTGCAATTCCTGCGTGCCCTGTCGGTCATCTATGTGCTGGCCTGCGTGATCTATTACTTCCGCGCCTTCATCCATGCCAACTTCACCAAATTGGGCATCTCGGCCCTGGTGCTGTACCCGATCCTCGTGGTCGCCGTGCTGTCGCTCAACGCCTGGTCGATCACCGGAGGGCTGCAGGGTTCGTTGAAATGGGTCGATAATTTCGGCATCCAGATCCTGATCTATGTGATGCTGGCCTGGGGACTGAACATCGTCGTCGGCCTCGCCGGTCTGCTCGATCTCGGCTACGTCGCTTTTTATGCGCTTGGCGCCTATGCCTATGCGCTTCTGGCCACGCATTTCGGCCTGTCGTTCTGGATATTGTTGCCCGCCGCGGGCGCCATGGCAGCGCTCTGGGGGGTGCTGCTCGGCTTTCCCGTGCTGCGCCTGCGCGGCGACTATCTGGCGATCGTGACGCTCGCTTTCGGCGAGATCATCCGCCTCGTGCTGATCAACTGGCGCGAGGTCACCAATGGGTCGGCCGGCATCTCCGGCATTCCCAAGGTCAGCTTCTTCGGCCTGATGACCTTCAACGTGTCGGACCCGAACTACATCGCCAAGGTGCTGAACATCGCCACGTCCAGCGCCTACTACAAGATCTTCCTCTACTACCTGATCCTTGGGCTCTGCCTGTTAACCGCCTTCGTCACCATCCGGCTGCGGCGCCTGCCGGTCGGCCGCGCCTGGGAAGCCTTGCGTGAGGACGAGATCGCCTGCCGCTCGCTGGGCATCAACACCACCACGACCAAGCTCACCGCCTTTGCCACCGGCGCCATGTTCGGCGGTTTTGCCGGCTCCTTCTTCGCCGCCCGGCAAGGTTTTGTCAGCCCGGAATCCTTCGTCTTCCTGGAATCGGCCATTATCCTGGCCATCGTCGTCCTTGGCGGCATGGGCTCGCTGGTCGGCATCGCCGTCGCCGCGATGGTGATGATCGGCGGCACCGAGGCGCTGCGCGAACTCGATTTCCTCAAGCAGGTCTTCGGGCCCGATTTCACACCGGAACTCTATCGCATGCTTCTGTTCGGCATGGCCATGGTCATCGTCATGCTATGGAAGCCGCGCGGCTTTGTCGGCAGTCGTGAACCAACCGCCTTCCTTAAGGAGCGAAGGGCTGTCTCAGGCTCCTTCACCAAGGAGGGCCACGGCTGATGAATGCGACCACGCAAATGAACGACGCCATCCTGCAGGTCGAGCATCTGTCGATGAAGTTCGGCGGTCTGGTCGCCATCGGCGACCTGTCCTTCACCGCCAGGCGCGGCGAAATCACCGCGCTGATCGGTCCCAACGGCGCCGGCAAGACCACGGTGTTCAATTGCATCACCGGCTTCTACAAACCGTCGGAAGGCATGATCACGCTCAACCGGGCCGACGGTTCCAGCTACCTGCTGGAACGGCTGCCCAACCACGAGATCCCGGCGCGAGCCAAGGTGGCGCGCACCTTCCAGAACATCCGCCTGTTCTCGGGCATGACGCTGCTGGAGAACCTGCTTGTCGCCCAGCACAACAAGCTGATGAAGGCTTCGGGCTATACGATCCTGGGCCTGTTCGGCTTCAGCGGTTACCGCAAGGCCTCGGCCGAATCGGTAGAGCTTGCCAAGCACTGGCTGGAGAAGGCCGATCTCGTCGATCGTGCCGACGATCCGGCAGGCGACTTGCCCTATGGCGCGCAGCGGCGGCTCGAAATCGCGCGCGCCATGTGCACCGGTCCTGAGCTGCTGTGCCTCGACGAACCGGCGGCCGGCCTCAACCCGAAGGAATCGGCGGCTCTCAACGAACTGCTGATGGGAATCAAGCATACGACCGGCACCTCGATCCTCTTGATCGAGCACGACATGTCCGTGGTCATGCAGATTTCCGACCACGTCGTGGTGCTGGAATATGGCCGCAAGATCTCCGACGGCAATCCGCAGTCGGTGCGCACCGATCCGCGCGTCATCGCCGCCTATCTCGGCGTCGATGACGAGGAGGTCGAGACCGTGCTCACCGAAGTCGGCGACGAGGACGTCATCGAACAGCTCGATATCGGCCCCGACTCCACGCATGGCCCGGGGACATCGGCGTCGTATCTGGCCGGGCCGGTGAGCGACACCGTCGGCCATAGCGAAGGCGAACGGGTGACCGTGTCGAAAGGCGCCTCGAAGGCAGCGCAGGTCGACGCCCGCGCCGCCACCGTGGCAAGCAGGCCTGTCGCGCCGACCCCGACGCCGGCCAAATCCGCCGCGAAGAAGGCGGCGCCAAGGAAAACGGCCGCAAAGGCGCCTGCCACGAAGGCCGAAGGTGTTTCGAACCGCCTCGCTGCCCCCCGTGGCGGCAAGGCCGACAATCTGACCCGCATCAAGGGCATCGGTACGGTCAACGAGAAGAAGCTCAACGAACACGGCATCTTCCACTTCGACCAGATCGGCGCCTGGAAGAAGGCCGACGTCGAGGCGGTCGAGGCCTATCTCGACTTTGACGGGCGCATCGCGCGCGAGGAGTGGGTCAAGCAGGCGAAGCTGCTCGGTCAGGGCAAGGATACGGAATTCTCGCGCCGCGTCGATGCGGGCAAGGTGGCGACGAGTCATGCTTCCGGCAAGGCCGCGAGCACAGGCAAGCCCGTTCAGGGCAAGCGTGGAGGGGGCAAGTGATGGCCACGACAACGCTGCTCGATATCAAGGGCGTGGAGACCTACTACGGCAACATCCGGGCGCTGAACGGCGTCAATGTCACCGTCAAGCAAGGGGAGATCGTGGCGCTGATCGGCGCCAACGGCGCCGGCAAGTCGACGCTGATGATGACCATCTTCGGGGCCCCACGCGCCCGCACCGGCACCATCACCTTCGCCGGGACCGATATCACCCAGCTGCCGACGCACGAAATCGCACGAATGCGCATTGCCCAGTCACCCGAGGGCCGGCGCATCTTCCCGCGCATGACGGTGATGGAAAACCTGCAGATGGGCGCCAGCCTCGACAACCTCAAATATTACGGCGAGGACGTCGAGAAGGTGTTCACGCTGTTCCCCAGACTGAAGGAGCGGATCGCCCAGCGTGGCGGCACCTTGTCGGGCGGCGAACAGCAGATGCTGTCGATCGGACGCGCATTGATGGCGCGGCCGAAACTGCTGCTGCTCGACGAGCCGTCGCTGGGCCTGGCGCCGCTGATCGTCAAGCAGATCTTCGATGCCATCCGCGAATTGAACCGCACCCAGGGGCTGACCGTGTTCCTGGTCGAGCAGAACGCGTTCGGCGCGCTCAAGCTCGCCACGCGCGGCTATGTCATGGTCAACGGCAATGTGACGATGAGCGGCACCGGCAAGGAGCTGCTCGCCAATCCGGAAGTGCGCGCCGCCTATCTCGAAGGCGGACATCACTGAGTTCAGGAGACTTCCCATGCAAGGCATTCTCTACGAGGAACCGTCGATCTGGCAGTTCTTCTTCGTCACCTGCCTGCTCGGCGGATGGGCGGCATGGATGACCGGCAAGGCCAGCGCCCAGACATGGCGCAGCTTCATCCAGCTGTTTGCCTATCTGCTCGGGCTCGGCATCGGCATCCGCTTCATCCATCACGCGCTGTTCGACGGTACGATGTTCTCGCTGCATTACTATATCGTCGACACAGTCGTGCTGATGATACTGGGCTTTGTCGGCTATCAATACACACGAACCCACCAGATGGTCACACAGTATAATTGGCTCTACGAAAGAGCTTCAATCTTGAGCTGGAAACCGAAAGGTTGACGGTCATCATTAACGCCGCGTCAGGGATGAATCGGCGTGACAAGTGCCTGAAAATCGGCAAACTATGCTTTCTGCGATAAGGGTGGGCATCGCATGAAAGCTTCATCCACGCCCACTCCGTTAATGGGAGCGTTTAAATGAAAAAGTCACTTTTGTCCGCCGTGGCCCTGACCGCGCTCGTCGCGTTCGGCGGCAACGCGTGGGCTGATGTAATGTTCGCCGTCGCCGGACCGATCACCGGTCCGAACGCGGCCTTCGGCGCGCAGCTGCAGAAGGGCGCGGAAGCGGCGGTCGCCGAGATCAATGCCAAGGGCGGAATCAACGGCGAGCAGATCAAGCTCGAAATCGGCGACGACGTCTCCGACCCGAAGCAGGGCATCTCGGTCGCCAACAAGTTCGTCGGCGACGGCGTCAAGTTTGTGATCGGCCACTTCAACTCCGGCGTGTCGATCCCGGCCTCCGAAGTCTACGCCGAAAACAACATCGTCGAAATCACGCCGGCCGCAACCAACCCGAAGTTCACCGAGCGCGGCCTGTGGAATGTGTTCCGTACCTGCGGACGCGACGACCAGCAGGGCAGCATCGCCGGCGGCTACATCGCCGCGAACTTCAAGGATGCCAAAGTCGCCGTGATCCATGACAAGACCCCTTATGGCCAGGGCCTCGCGGACGAAACCAAGAAGGCGATGAACGCCGCGGGCATCAAGGAAGTGATGTATGAAGGCGTCAATGTCGGCGACAAGGACTTCTCGGCGCTGATCGCCAAGATGAAGGAAGCCGGCGTCACCCTGATCTACTGGGGAGGCCTGCACACCGAAGCCGGCCTGATCATCCGTCAATCCGCGGACCAGGGCCTCAAGGCACCGATGATGTCGGGCGACGGCATCGTGACGGACGAACTCGCCGCGATCGCGGGCGACGCCGTCGCCGGCACGCTCAACACGTTCGGCCCCGACCCGCGCCTGATCCCGGCCAACAAGGAGCTCGTCGAGAAGTTCCGCGCGCAGGGTTTCGAGCCGGAAGCCTACACGCTCTACGCCTACGCCGCCGTGCAGGTGGTCGCCGAGGCAGCTGCCGCCGCCAAGACGAACGATCCGCAGGCCGTCGCCAAGGCGATGCATGAAAACGGCCCGTTCCCGACCGTCCTGGGCGATCTCGCCTATGACGCCAAGGGCGATCCGAAGCTGCCGGGCTACATCATGTACGAATGGAAGAAGAAGGACGACGGCAAGTATTCCTGGTTCCCGAAGTCGTAATTCATTCGGATCCGAAACCAAACGATGCCCGGCGCCTCGCGCCGGGCATTTTCTTTGATGCCCGCTGGCGCCGTGACACCCCTGCCAGCGTTCCTTAGCCAGCCGGGAAGATCGCATCCAGGATCGAAATTGTCGCCATTGTTCCGCCCATACGGACGAATGCATGCGAGTGTTGGCCGAATAATTGATTTAAATCGGTTTAAACCAACGTCGATTTTGTTTGCACTGCAGCATTTTCACGCTAATCATTGCCCCGATTTCCCGTCCCTTCCGCTGCTGGAGCCCAGTCCTTGGCCATCACGAAGATCCTCGTCGCTAACCGGTCAGAAATCGCCATCCGCGTCTTTCGCGCGGCCAATGAGCTGGGCCTCAAAACCGTGGCGATCTGGGCCGAGGAAGACAAATACTCACTGCATCGCTTCAAGGCCGACGAAAGCTACCAGGTCGGGCGCGGTCCGCATCTCAAAAAGGACATGGGGCCGATCGAGAGCTACCTGTCGATCGAGGAGGTGATCCGCGTCGCCAGGCTTTCGGGCGCCGACGCCATCCACCCCGGCTACGGGCTCCTGTCGGAAAGCCCCGAATTCGCCGAAGCTTGCGCGCAAGCAGGCATCACCTTCATCGGACCGAAGCCCGACACGATGCGGCGCCTGGGCAACAAGGTCGCCGCGCGCAATCTCGCCATCGAGGTCGGCGTGCCCGTGGTGCCGGCCACCGAGCCGTTGCCTGACGATATGGAGGCGGTCAAGGAACTTGCCAAGACGGTCGGTTATCCGGTCATGCTCAAGGCCTCGTGGGGCGGCGGCGGGCGCGGCATGCGCGCCATCCGTTCCGAGGCCGACCTCGCCCGCGAGGTCATGGAAGGCAAGCGCGAGGCGAAAGCCGCCTTCGGCAAGGACGAGGTCTATCTCGAAAAGCTGATCGAGCGCGCCCGCCATGTCGAAGTGCAGGTGCTTGGCGACACGCACGGCAATGCGGTGCATTTGTTCGAGCGCGACTGCTCGATCCAGCGCCGCAACCAGAAGGTCGTCGAGCGCGCGCCAGCGCCCTATCTCAGCGAGGACCTGCGCCAGGAACTTTGCGGCTACGCGCTGAAGATCGCGCGCGAGACCAGCTATATCGGCGCCGGCACCGTCGAATTCCTGCAGGATGCCGATACCGGCAAGTTCTATTTCATCGAGGTCAATCCGCGCATCCAGGTCGAGCACACCGTCACCGAAATGGTGACCGGCATCGACATCGTGAAAGCGCAGATACACATCCTCGACGGCTTCGCCATCGGCACGCCGGAATCGGGCGTGCCGGCGCAGCGGGACATCCGGCTGAACGGCCATGCCTTGCAGTGCCGCATCACCACGGAAGATCCCGAACACAATTTCATCCCGGACTATGGCCGCATCACCGCCTATCGCGGCGCCACCGGCTTCGGCATCCGTCTGGATGGCGGCACGGCCTATTCCGGCGCGGTCATCACCCGCTTCTACGATCCGCTGCTGGAGAAGGTCACGGCCTGGGCGCCGACACCGGCCGAGACGATCGCCCGCATGAACCGCGCCTTGCGCGAATTCCGCATCCGCGGCGTCGCCACCAACCTCACCTTCCTCGAAGCGATCATCAATCACCCGAGCTTCGCCGACAATTCCTATACGACGAAATTCATCGATACGACGCCGGAGCTGTTCCAGCAGGTCAAGCGCCAGGACCGCGCCACCAAGCTGCTCAACTATCTGGCCGACGTCAGCGTCAACGGCCATCCCGAGACACGCGGCCGGCCGACGCCGAAGGCAGACGCGGCGCCGCCCGTGGTGCCCTATCTCAACGGCAATGTGCCGAGCGGCAGCAAGCAGAAACTCGACGTGCTCGGGCCGGAGAAATTCGCCGCCTGGATGCGCGAGCAGAAGGAAGTGCTGGTCACCGACACGACGATGCGCGACGGCCACCAGTCGCTGCTCGCCACCCGCGTGCGCACGCATGACATCGCCGGCATCGCCGGCACCTACGCGCGGGCGCTGCCGCAACTTCTTTCATTGGAATGCTGGGGCGGCGCCACTTTCGACGTCGCCATGCGCTTCCTCACCGAGGATCCATGGGAACGGTTGTCGCTGGTGCGGGAAGCCGCCCCCAACCTGTTGCTGCAGATGCTGCTGCGCGGCGCCAACGGCGTCGGCTACACCAATTACCCCGACAATGTCGTGCAGCATTTCGTCAAGCAGGCAGCGGCGGGCGGCATCGACCTGTTCCGCGTCTTCGACTGCCTGAACTGGGTCGAGAACATGCGTGTCGCCATGGACGCCGTGGGCGCCGAGGGCAAGCTGATCGAAGCGGCGATGTGCTATACCGGCGACATTCTCGATCCGGCGCGGGCCAAGTACGACCTGAAATATTATGTCGGGCTGGCCAGCGAATTGCAGGCCGCCGGCGCCCATATCATCGCGGTCAAGGACATGGCCGGCCTGTTGAAGCCGAGTGCCGCCCGCGTGCTGTTCAAGGCGCTGCGCGAGGCGACCGACCTGCCGATCCATTTCCACACCCACGACACATCGGGCCTGTCGGCGGCAACCGTGCTGGCGGCGGTGGAAAGCGGTGTCGACGCCATCGACGCGGCGATGGATGCCTTTTCCGGCAACACTTCGCAGCCATGTCTGGGTTCGATCGTCGAAGCGCTGAAGGGCACCGAACGCGATCCGGGCCTCGACCCGCAATGGATCCGGAAAATCTCGTTCTACTGGGAAGCGGTGCGCAACCAGTACGCCGCCTTCGAGAGTGACCTGAAAGGTCCAGCTTCCGAGGTCTACCTGCACGAAATGCCGGGCGGGCAGTTCACCAACCTCAAGGAACAGGCGCGTTCGCTCGGGCTGGAGACACGCTGGCACGAAGTGGCGCAGACCTATCATGACGTCAACCTGATGTTCGGCGACATCGTCAAGGTGACGCCGTCCTCGAAGGTCGTCGGCGACATGGCGCTGATGATGGTGAGCCAGGATCTGACCGTTGCCGATGTCGAGAATCCGGCCCGCGACATCGCCTTCCCGGACTCGGTCGTCTCGATGCTGCGCGGCGACCTCGGCCAGTCCCCGGGCGGCTGGCCGCAGGTGCTGCAGAAGAAGGCACTGAAGGGCGACAAGCCGATCACGGCGCGGCCCGGTTCGTTGCTCAAGCCGGCCGACCTCAAGAAGAGCCGCAAGGAGATCGAGGACAAGCTCGAGCGCAAGCTGTCGGAGTATGAGTTCGCCTCGTGGCTGATGTATCCGAAGGTGTTTTCCGACTTCGTCGCCGCCCAGGAAACCTACGGCCCGGTCAGCGTTCTGCCGACGCCGACCTATTTCTACGGCATGAAATCGGAAGACGAGATCTTCGTCGACATCGAAAAGGGCAAGACCTTGGTCGTGCGCTGCCAGGCGTTCGGCGATGTCGACGACAAGGGCATGGTCACCGTGTTCTTCGAGCTCAACGGTCAGCCGCGGCGTGTGAAGGTGCCCGACCGCGCGCATGGCGCTTCCGCCGCCAAGGCGCGCCGCAAGGCCGAGCCCGGCAATGAGGCGCATGTCGGAGCGCCGATGCCGGGTGTGGTTTCGGCGCTCGCGGTTGCCGCCGGCCAGGCGGTCAAGGCCGGCGACGTGCTGCTCTCCATCGAAGCGATGAAGATGGAGACGGCATTGCATGCCGAGCGCGACGGCACGGTCGCCGAGGTTTTGGTCAAGGCCGGCGACCAGATCGATGCCAAAGATCTGCTGATAGCCTTCAGCTGATCTGCGCCCTGGCCGCGTGGCTGTCCGCATCATGGCGGCAGCCTCGGTTCCTTCATCGATAACAGCTTGACCCGCCGCCCGTGGTCGGGCATCGAACCGGCTCAAATTTGCCGCCGCTGCTTTCCGAGTCGCGGGGCAGGACCGTTCCTTTGGAGAAAAAAATGGCCGACGATATCACCGAGACCAGCCAGACTGTTGCCGCCGGCCAGCTGCGTGCCTTGATCGAGCGCATCGAGCGGCTCGAGGAAGAAAAGAAGACGATCGCCGACGACATCAAGGAAGTTTTCGCCGAGGCCAAGGGCACCGGCTTCGACACCAAGGCAATCCGCACCATCATCCGGCTGCGCAAGAAGGACCAGGCCGAACGCCAGGAAGAGGACGCCATCCTCGATCTCTACATGGCCGCGCTCGGCATGGAGTAAGGCTCACGGCCGGCGCCCGATGCGGTTGCCGGAGATACGGTTCGAACCATGAGCGAATTCGACTTCGGCGGGCGTCGCGCCTCGGAATTCCGCCATCGCGGCTTCTGGTCGCTGTTTGCCGAACGGCATCCGGAAGAAAGAGCCCGGCTGGCGCGGCGTGGGCCCTGGTTCTGGCAGCGCGGGCTGCCGGATTTCGCTTTGGTGCTTTCGATGTATGTCGCGCCGGCGCAGAACCATGTCGGCGTCTTCTTCGGCCGCAACGAGAAGTTCGGCGCCACGGACTCATGGTCGCGGCTGAAACCGTTTCAACCGGCGATCGAGGCCATGCTGAAGCTCAAACCCGAACAGAGCTGTGAGGGGCTCGGCATCAACTCGATGTGGCGGGGGAACTGCTACTCCGAGGACAATTGGCCGGCCATGACCGACTGGCTGGTGAGGGAGTGCTCACGCTTCGAGGAAGCCGTGACCGACGTTCTGGGGCAGAGATAGGTCGCCGGTGATGACGGACTTTTTCCGTACGCGCTGGAGAGGCGAAGCGCCGCTCGACCGCCTGTTCTGGCGCGACACGCTGCTTGTCGGCACCTTGATCAGCGTCGCCTCGTCGGCGCTGGCGCTTGCCCTGCTCGGGCTGAAGCTGCCGCTCTGGCTGGTGCTGATGGTGCATTTCCTGCCTGTGCCCTACAACGTCTTCCTGACCATTGCGGTCTGGCGCACGGCCGAGGCCGGCGGCTTCAAGGCCAACTGATGATGCTTGGCTCGGCGCTTTGGTTGATTGCGACGGCAGTCGCCTGAGCAGCGACACACTTTCCTGGAATTGCTCCATACGAAAAAGGGCGGCAGGAGCCGCCCTTCGCGAGAGATGTTGACGCCTTGCTCAGGCCGCCGGCTCGAATTTCAGCGCCACGCCGTTGATGCAGTAGCGCAGGCCGGTCGGCGGTGGGCCGTCCTCGAAGACATGGCCGAGATGGCTGCCGCAACGAGAGCAGTGGCACTCGGTCCGGACCATGCCGTAGCTGCGGTCAACGGTGTTCTCGACCGAGCCCGGAACGGGATCGTTGAAGCTCGGCCAGCCGGTGCCGCTTTCGAACTTCAGCGTGGATTGGAACAGCGGCTGGTCGCAGCCGACGCAGGAAAAAGTGCCGGCACGCTTCTCATAGAGCAGGGCGCAGCTTCCCGGCCGCTCGGTGCCGTGGTTGCGCATGACCGCGTATTGCTCCGGCGTCAGCCGGGCGCGCCATTCGGCATCGGTGCGGGTGACGGGGTAGGTGTGGGTGTCCATTTGATCTCCTCAGCCTTGTCAGCTCGTTCTTGGTTGCAACCGGATATTCGCCCCAACATAGGCATTTGTTACAGACCTGCCCAGTGCCTGGCATTGTAAGGTCGAATCGCTTGCTAGCTTTCGGCGTCTGTGCTGCCCCTCACCTGCCTGCCGGCATCCTCTCCCCGTACAGTGACGGGGAGAGGGGTGCTCCCGTCGCCGGTTTCGCCAATCGCCGGCATTGCAAGATGGGCATCGAGGCCACGGCCAGCTTCCTTCTCCCCGTCACTATACTGGGAGAAGTGCCCGGCAGGGCGATAAGGGGCAGCGCCAACCTTGTCCTGTATCTCGGAC
>NZ_RZSJ01000609.1:0-3649 GCF_003998025.1 Mesorhizobium sp. M8A.F.Ca.ET.021.01.1.1 | reverse complement strand
GTCGAGGAGACCATGGCCTGGCTCGACGTGCTCGCCCGCCACGGCGTGCGCGCGCATCTGATCGAGGTCGCCGACCCGGCCGAGGAAACCTTCCCTTATGCCGGCCGCACCGAGTTCACCGATCCCGAGACCGGCGACAAGCTGACCGCGGGGCGCGCCGAAATGCTGGCCGACGAATACCGCCTGCTCTACACCGCCCGCCGCCAGGAACTGGCCAGTTGGTGCAAGCGGCTCGGCTGGAGCTTTACCGTCAACCACACCGACCGGCTGGCGTCCGACGCGCTGGTGCGCCTGCACATGGCGATGACCGCCGATGGCGGTAAGCCTGGCATTTCCGCCGATGGCGGTAAGCCTGGCATTTCCGCCGATGGCGGTAAGCCTGGGAAGGCTGTCGCATGAGCTGGCTGCCGCTCTCCTTCGGCGCCCCCATGGTGCTGTGGGGCCTGTTGGCGCTGCCGGTGATCTGGTGGCTGCTGCGGCTCACCCCGCCTAAGCCGCAGACCGAGGTGTTTCCGCCGCTGAAGATCCTGGCCCGTGTGCTGAGGCGTGAGGAAACCCCGCAGCGCAGCCCCTGGTGGCTGACGCTGCTCAGGCTGCTGATGGCGGCCCTCGTCGTCGCGGCATTGGCCGAACCGGTCTTCAATCCGCGCGAAAAGCTGCCGGCCGAGGGTGCCGCGCTTGCCCTGGTCATCGACAATGACTGGGCCAGCGCCGCCGACTGGAACAAGCGCGTCGCCACCGCCGAACGGCTGATCAACGACGCCGGCTCGAACGGCGTGCCGGTCGTTATCGCCTTCACCGCCGAAAAGCCCAATGCGGAGATCGGCCCCTTCGATGCCGCCGCCGCACTCGACCGTTTGCGCGCCGCCAAGCCGCGGCCGATCCCGACCGACCGGCCCGCCGTCTATGCCCGCGTCGCCGGCGTGCTGGGGGGCTTGCCCGGCGCCAGCGTCGCCGTGCTCGCCGATGGCCTGGCGGCAAAGGGCGACGAGGCCGCCTTCAACACGCTGTTGTCGAAAAATGCCGCCCGCGTCGTCTGGGCGGTGGCCGACCGGCTTTCCCTGACCGGCCTGACGTCTGCCGAAAACCAGGTCGATGGCTTTGCCCTGACCGCCGTCCGCGCGCCCGGCGATCCCGCCCCGGCTCAGGTCACCGCCGGCGCCTTCGACGACAAGGGCCGCCGCATCGCCGATGCGACCCTGACCTTCGCGCCGGGCGAGGCCGCGGCCACCGGCACCATGGCGGTGCCGTTCGAATTGCGCAACGACTTCGCCTCGATCGCGCTCGATGGCGAGCGGCATGCGGGTGCCGTGCGCGTGCTCGACGAAAGCTCCAAGCGCCGCCGCGTCGGGCTGTTGTCGCAAGCCGAGGCCGACCAGGCGCAGCCGCTTCTGTCGCCGCTCTACTACATCAGGCGCGCGCTGCAGCCCTTCGCCGATCTGGTCGAGCCCTCCAGCGCCGATCTCGCCGACGCCATCCCGCAGATCCTCGACCAGAAGCCGGCGATGATCGTCATGGCCGATATCGGCACCATTCCCGCCCAGGTTCGGCAAAGGCTGGTCGACTGGGTCGACAATGGCGGCACGCTGGTGCGCTTCGCCGGCTCGCGGCTGGCCGCCGCCGGCAATGATGACGATTTGCTGCCGGTCCGCCTGCGCACCGGCGAACGTTCGCTCGGCGGCGCGCTGTCATGGACCTCGCCGCAGCCGGTCACCGAATTTCCCAAGGCCGGCCCGTTCGCCGACCTGGCGCCGCCGACCGAGGTCACGGTGACCAGGCAGGTGCTGGCCGAACCGACACCCGACATCGTCGAGCGCACCTGGGCCGCCCTTGCCGACGGCACGCCGCTGGTCACCGGGCTGAAGAAGGGCAAGGGCACGCTGGTGCTGTTCCACGTCACGCCCGAGGCGACATGGTCGAACCTGCCGATCTCGGGCAGTTTCGTCGAGATGCTGCGCCGCATCGTGCAGCTGTCGCGCAACCAGGGTGCGGCGGTCGCCAATGCCGAAGCCGCCGCCACGTCGCTGGCACCCTATCGCATGATCGCGGCCGACGGCTCGCTGGTGCCGCCGACACCCGATGCACGGCCGCTTGTGCCGGGCGCGGGCACGCTGCCGGTCACCTTCGAGAACCCGCCAGGCCTATATGGTTCGGAGACCGGCGTCTTCGCCCACAATCTGCTCGATGTCGCAAGCACGTTCGAGCCACTGGCGCGCCCGCAAGTGACGGTGCCGGTCACCACCATCCAGTATGCCTTTGACGAATCGCGCAACCTGAAGGGCGCGTTGGTCGCCGCGGCTCTGTTGCTGATGCTGCTCGACACGTTGGTGGTG
The DNA here is from genome assembly GCF_003998025.1 of Mesorhizobium sp. M8A.F.Ca.ET.021.01.1.1. Taxonomy (NCBI): domain Bacteria; kingdom Pseudomonadati; phylum Pseudomonadota; class Alphaproteobacteria; order Hyphomicrobiales; family Phyllobacteriaceae; genus Mesorhizobium; species Mesorhizobium sp. M8A.F.Ca.ET.021.01.1.1. Next base: position 1,316 of record NZ_RZSJ01000609.1, on the reverse strand, counting down.
TTGTGGATGGGCGGCCTGTTTTGGCGCCGGCCGCGCCGCGCCGGTGCCGCTGCAACCACCGCCGCCGTGCTGATCGCGCTTGGCGCGCTGTTCGGCCACGCCGACCTTGCCCGTGCCGACGATGCCAAGCCGAGTGACCAGGGCGCTATCGAGGCAATTTCGAAAACCCGCATCGCCTATGTGCTGACCGGCGTGCCGGGTGTCGATTCGATCAGCCGCGCCGGGCTCGAGGGCCTGACCCGCTTCCTGATCGAGAAGACGGCGCTCGAACCAGGGGCGCCGGCCGGCGTCGACATTTCGAAGGACGAGCTGTCCTTCTATCCCCTGATCTACTGGCCGATCGACCCGGCGGCACCGATGCCGAGCCAGGCGGCCATCGCCCGCATCGACGCCTATATGCAGCAAGGCGGCACGGTGCTGTTCGACACGCGCGACCAGTTCGCCAACGGCATCGGCGCCGATTCCACCAGCCCGGCGACCGAGCGGCTGCGCGACATTCTCGGCAACCTCAACGTGCCGCCGCTGGAGCCGGTGCCGTCGGACCATGTGCTGACCAAGTCCTTCTTCATCCTGCCCGAATTTCCAGGCCGCTTCGCCGGCAGCCCGCTCTGGGTCGAGGCATCGCTCGATGCCAGCAATGCCGACAACCGGCCGGTACGCACCGGCGACGGCGTGTCGCCGATCATGATCACCGCCAATGATTTCGCCGGCGCCTGGGCAGTCGACGAGAATGGCGACCCGCTCTTGCCGACCGTGCCCGCCGACCCGATGCAGCGGGTCTACGCGCTGCGCGCCGGCGTCAACATCATGATGTACATGCTGACCGGCAATTACAAATCCGACCAGGTGCATGTTCCCATCCTGCTCGAACGTCTGGGGCAGTAGGATGATGCGTTTTCTTGCGCCCCTCACGATGATCGATCCTCCCCCGACGCGGGAGGATAGGGCATGAACTGGTCGATCTCCTTCGAACCGCTTCTATCCTGGCCGCTTTTGGCCCTGGTGCTGGTGCCGTTGGCGCTGCTGGCGCTCGTCGGCCTGTGGTTCCGCCAGCGCGGCGCGGTCCTGCGCTTCGTCGCCCTGTTGGCGCTCGCCGCCGCCCTCTTCAATCCGGTGTTCCTCAATGAGGAACGCGAGCCGCTGAAAAGCGTCGTCGCGCTGATCGTCGACCGCAGCCAGAGCCAGGATATTGGCGACCGCACCAAACAGACCGACGAGGCAGTGGCCGGGTTGCAGCAGCGTCTTGGCCGCTTCAAGCAGTTCGACGTCCGCGTCGTCGAGGCCGGCAAGTCCGACGCCGCCGAGGAGCGCACCGA
>NZ_RZSJ01000608.1:0-3655 GCF_003998025.1 Mesorhizobium sp. M8A.F.Ca.ET.021.01.1.1 | reverse complement strand
ACACGGGCCGCACTTCCGGTGTTCGAGGCGGTCGGCCCGCGCATCCGCATCAATCCGCTGGCGCACTGGACGACGTCGGATCAGGCCGACTACATGCGTTCGCATGCGCTGCGCGAAAATCCACTGGTCGCCTATGGCTATCTGTCGATCGGCTGCTTTCCGTGCACGCAGCCGGTGCAGCCGGGCGAGGACGCGCGCAGCGGCCGCTGGGCCGGTCACGCCAAGACCGAGTGCGGCATTCACCTGTCGGGACTGGAAGTGTCGCTGACCGACGCATCACTATAGGGTATGTTGCAATTCAGGTGAGGCCGGCCTGCAAACGGCAGCTTCCTGCGCTTCCGGGGCTCACGTACTTCAAGTACGCTCCGCTCCGGTTCTCGGAAGCAGCCGTTTTCGAAGCGGCCTGACCTGAATTTCAGCACACCCTTGAGCTCTTTGAATTTTTAGGAATTTTGATGACTGAACCGACGACACCGGAGACCCGGCTCTGGACCCCTGAAGGGTTTCGCGAGGACGAGTGGACCCATGCCGAAAGCGCCGACGCGCTGGCAGGCAATGGCCGCTTCATCCTGCCGTTGCAGGCATTCCTCGATCTTGACCCGGAGGCGCGCCGCTCGGCAAAGGAGCGGCTTGGCGTCGTGCTGCAGCCCGGCGATCAGCTCGAGAAGATCGCCGACCTGCTCGACCAGCTGTCGCTGGTGGCGCTGGCCTTCCCGGCTTTCGGCGACGGCCGGTCTTTCACCAAGGGCGAACTGCTGCGCAACCGCTATCATTTCACGGGCGCGCTGCGTGCCACCGGGCAGATCCTGGTCGACCCGTTGCCGCATATGCTGCGGCTTGGTTTCGACGAGTTCGAGATCTCGAATCCGGTGCTGTTGAAGCGGCTGGAGGAAGGCCGGACCGGCGGCCTGGGGCTTTACTACCAGCCGGCCGCCATATCGGAGCCCAAGGGTCCGAGATATTCCTGGCGGCGGGCTCGCGGCAACTGACGCGGCGGTAGGTCCACGCGTCTTTACATCGCCCGCGATCGGGCCTTCTCTGATCGTCCGGATAGAAATATCCGCCTGACGATCTGGGAGGGGTCTCATGCGCTACGACTATGTCATCGCCGGTGGCGGGTCCGCCGGCTGCACGCTTGCCGCGCGGCTCTCCGAAGATACCTCGAAAACAGTTTGCCTGATCGAGGCGGGAGGAGCCGGCAAGGATCTGCTGACCCGCGCCCCCGCCGGCGTCATCGCGCTGCTGCCGGGCCGGCCGAAGATCAACAACTGGGCGTTCGAGACGGTGCCGCAGCCTGGGCTTGGCGGCCGCAAGGGTTACCAGCCGCGCGGCAAGACGCTCGGCGGCTCCAGTGCCATCAACGCCATGCTTTACACGCGCGGGCACCGTGGCGACTATGACGAATGGGCCGATCTCGGCTGCCAGGGCTGGTCGTGGGACGACGTGCTGCCCTATTTCCGGCGCGCCGAAGGCAATCAGCGCGGTGCAGACGCACTACATGGCAGCGAAGGACCGCTGCGGGTCGGCGAACAGCAGGAGCCGCGTGCGCTCTCAAGGGCCTTTGTCGAGGCCTGCGGCGAAAACCAGATACGCCGCAACGACGATTTCAACGGACCGGAGCAGGAAGGGGCGGGGCTCTATCAGGTGACGCAATTCTGGGACGAGCGCCGCAATGGCGAACGATGCTCGGCGGCTGCCGCATATCTGCATCCGGTCATGAGCCGGCCCAACCTTACCGTCATCACCGGAGCACAAGCCACGGGCATCGTGCTTGACGGCAAGCGGTCGACCGGCGTTCGCTATCGCAAGGGCAACAGCGAAGCGATTGCACAAGCCGGGCGCGAGGTCATTGTCTGCGGCGGCGCTTTCGGTTCGCCGCAACTGCTGTTGCTATCGGGCATTGGCCCCGCCGCCGAACTTGCCGTGCACGGTATTCCGGTTGCTCACGAACTGCCCGGAGTGGGCAAGAACCTGCAGGATCATCTCGATTTCATCCTGGGCTGGACGTCGAAGGACGCCGACATGATGGGCATCGGTGTGCGCGGTCTGCCTGGCCTGCTGCGGCATATGCTGCGCTGGCGCAGGGATGGCGGCGGCATGATCGCTACGCCCTACGCGGAAGGCGGCGCCTTCCTCAAATCCGACCCAGCGATCGACCGGCCCGACCTGCAACTGCATTTCTGCATCGCCATCGTCGACGATCACGGCCGCAAGCTGCATATGGGTTACGGTTTTTCCTGCCACGTCTGCGTGCTGCGGCCATATTCGCGGGGCGAGGTCGGGCTGTCGAGCGCGGATCCGCTGGCGGCACCGCGCATCGACCCGCGCTTTCTATCGGACGAACGTGACGGCGAGCTTCTGCTGAGGGGTGTTCGAATGATGCGCGGTGTCCTGGAGGCGCCGGCACTGGCCAAATACCGCCACAAGGAAATCTACACTGCCGGCGTGTCGAGCGACGCGGAGCTTATGTCCCATATCCGTGCCCGCGCCGACACGATTTATCACCCGGCCGGCACCTGCAAGATGGGCATCGACGATATGGCGGTGGTTGATCCGGAACTGCGTGTCCACGGCATGCAAGCCTTGCGCGTCGTCGACGCCTCGGTGATGCCGAGGCTGATCGGCGGCAACACCAATGCGCCGACCATCATGATCGCCGAGAAGGCCGCGGACATGATCAAGGCGGTTGCCTGACCGTATTCTGGTCGAACCAATGATTCCATTTTGGCCTTTTTAACGACTCGAATTTGCTGGTGATCGTGCCCGTCTCCGAAAACTGGTCTTACCAATAGGGCGATTTCCGCTTCCCCTTTCACCGTCCTGCCCTTAGGATAAGTCGATTATTTCGTCATCCGAAATAAATGGCCACAAAGGGAGGAACCGGGAATGGCTGGTAAGAAAATATTGATGCTCGTTGGCGAGTTCAGCGAGGAATATGAGATTTTCGTCTTTGAGCAGGCCATGCATGCCGTCGGCCACACCGTGCATGTCGTGTGCCCGGACAAGAAGGCGGGCGATGTGCTGAAGACATCGCTGCACGATTTCGAGGGCCACCAGACCTACACCGAAAAGCTCGGCCACGATTACATCCTCAACAAGACGTTTTCCGAGGTGGATCCGGGCCAGTACGATGCCGTCTACGCGGCGGGCGGGCGCGGTCCCGAATACATCCGCATCGACAAGCGCGTGCAGGCGCTGGTGCGGCACTTCCATGAGACCGGCAAGCCGATCTTCACCATCTGCCACGGCGTGCAGATCCTGATCGCGGTCGACGGCGTGGTGCGGGGCAGGGAAGTGGCGGCGCTTCACTATTGCGAGCCGGAAGTGACGCTGGCCGGCGGTATCTATATCGACGTCGCGCCGAACGGAGCCCATGTCGACGGCAATCTCGTATCTGCCAAGGGCTGGCCGGGCCTGTCCAATTTCATTCGCGAATGCCTGAAGGTGCTGGGCACGGAGATCCGCCATGGCGAGATCCTGATGCGCGACGAGCGGCAGGCGGCTTGAGGCTCTGAGAACCGGCTGCTCTTCTACGCTTTCAACTCAGGTTGGAAAGCTTTGCGCAGCTTCCTCATGCGGCCCTTGGGCATTGTTCGAAAAGCCAGGCAATTGGCTTTTCGTCCGCTGCGCGGACCACACTTCACCTCTCCCTTGA
>NZ_RZSJ01000607.1:0-3658 GCF_003998025.1 Mesorhizobium sp. M8A.F.Ca.ET.021.01.1.1 | reverse complement strand
CGGCTACAAGGCGATCCGTGAGACCTTCACGACCCAGGTGCTGCTGAAGCCCGACGAAAACGCCATCGATGTGAAGTACATCGATGGCCCGTTCAAATATCTGAGCAATGTCTGGCGTTTCGAGCCGGACGGCGCCGGCTGTGCCGTGCGCTTCTTCATCGACTATGAATTCAAGAGCCGTATCCTGGGCGCGCTGATGGGCACGATGTTCGACCGTGCCTTCCGCATGTTCGCCGAGGCTTTCGAAAAACGCGCTGATGTCATCTACGGCAAGACACCGGCGGCCTGACTCTCGCCAAGCGCCTGCAAGCCAAGCTTGAGCGCATGGTTGACCGTTTCCCGGCGGATGAAGTCGCGACCATTGTCGGCAAACAGCTTTCGTTCAGCCGTCACGGGTTGGCCGTTCACGGCGACGCCGAACCAGACCAGCCCGACCGGCTTTTCCGCAGAACCGCCACCCGGACCGGCAATGCCGGTGACGGCCAGGGTGAGGCCGGCGCGCGATCGGGCAAGCGCACCGGCTGCCATCTCGATCGCCGTCTCGCGGGACACCGCGCCATGCCTGTTGAGCGTGGTGACGCGAACGCCGAGCATGTCCATCTTGGCCTCATTGGAATAGGTGATGAAGCCGCGATCGACCACGGCGGAGGAGCCGGCAATGTCGGTCAGCGCGGCAATGATCATGCCCCCGGTGCAGCTTTCCGCCGTCGCCAGCATGATGCCGCGCTCGCGGCAGGCCTCAAACAGGGCGATTGCCAGGTCGCTGTTGGTCATTCCGGAACCTCGCCGGGAAACACCACGCTGGCAGTGGCGATCGCCGCGATGCCTTCCTCGCGGCCGACGAAGCCGAGCCTCTCGTTGGTCGTCGCCTTGACCGAGATGCGGTCGGCGGAAATGCCCAGCATCTGCGAAAGGACTGATGTCATCGCCTCGCGGTGCGGGCCGACGCGCGGTGCCTCGCAGATCAGTGTGATGTCGGCATTGGCGATGCGCCCGCCGCGCTCGCGCACCAGTCTTGCCGCATGTTCGACGAATATTCGCGACGCGGCGCCTTTCCACTGCGCATCCGACGGAGGAAAGTGCGTGCCGATGTCGCCGGCGCCGCACGTCGCCAGCAGCGCGTCGGTCAGGGCGTGCAGGCCGACATCGGCGTCGGAATGGCCCGACAATTTCCTGTCATGCGGGATGGCCACGCCGCAGAGCGTGACGTGATCGCCGGGCTCGAAGGCATGGACGTCGTAGCCGTTGCCGGTCCGGATGTCGGGGAAGTGCATCCGTTCGCTGGAAAGCCGCTGGTGTGCCATGGCGATGTCCCGTGCCCAGGTGAGTTTGACATTGTCCGGCGAGCCGGGAACGAGCTTTACCGGCATTTGCATCCATTCGGCGATCGATGCGTCGTCGGTAAAGTCGGTCTTGCCTCTGTTGTAGGCTTCCTCATGCATGGTCATGATCGCGAGGAAGGGAAAGCCTTGCGGCGTTTGCGCCGCGTGCAGCCCGCTCCTGGGGACTGTTTCGCCGACGGTGCCGGTGGCCGATTCGCGTTTCAGCGTGTCGGCGACGGGCAGGGCGGGAAGCGCGCCCTCGCGTTCGCCGATCGCCGCGATGGTGCGGTCGATCAGATCCATGTCGACAAAGGGGCGCGCGGCGTCGTGAATGAGGACCTTGTCGGGCGCGTAGCTTCTCAGCGCCTGCAGCCCGAGCCGAACCGAATCCTGCCGGGTCGCGCCTCCGGCGATTGCCGTCACCCGATCGGCATCGGTGCCCACGGCTTGCCGAAAAAGCTCGCGGTCCTCCGCATGAATGGCCACGACGATCCGGCCGATGAGCGGGTGCGCGAGAAAAATATCGATGACGCGCGCGATGACGGCGCGCCCGCCAATTCGTTGATATTGCTTCGGGCCATCGGTCTGTCCGGCGCGCGCGCCGCGACCGGCCGCGACGATAACCACCGCGACTTTACCACCCGGATCCGAAGCCTGATTTTCAGTTGCGCCAATCATCCAAGTCTGGTCCTAGTCGCGGCCAAGGCCGAAGGCCAGCATTTTCCCAATTGCGCCTCAATGTGGCGTCATTCCGCGTTGCACATTTCTCTCGATCTGGCTAGAGAATGTGCAACGAATGGACATGCTTGGTTTTTGTGCATGGTTAACTTGATCAGATTGGCCGCGCCTCTCGACGTCGGTGGCGTGAGAATCCGCAACCGCGTCTTCCTCGCGCCGATGTCCGGGATTACGGACGAGGCGTTCAGGCAGCGCGCCCATGCGCACGGCGCCGGCCTGGTCGTATCCGAAATGGTTGCCAGCGGCGAACTCGCCAAGGGCAGGGCTGGCTGCGACCTGCGCATACGTCATTCCGGCCTGCCCGTCCATATGGTGCAGCTTGCCGGCCGTGAGGCGATGCATATGGCCGAAGGCGCACGGATCGCCGCCGGCGAAGGCGCCGACATCATCGACATCAACATGGGCTGCCCGGCCAAGAAGGTCACCGGCGGCTATGCCGGCTCGGCATTGATGCTGGACCTCGACCACGCGCTCTCGCTGATCGAGGCCGTGGTCGGCGCCGTCAAGGTGCCGGTGACGGTCAAGATGCGGCTGGGTTGGGACGAGGCGGCACTCAATGCTCCCGTCCTTGCGCGCCGTGCCGAGCAGGCTGGCGTCAGGATGGTCACGGTCCATGGCCGCACACGCTGCCAGTTCTACCAGGGCAAGGCGGACTGGCGCGCCATTGCTCGCGTCAAGGAGGCCGTTTCCATCCCGGTCGTCGCCAATGGCGATGTCTGCTCCCCGGCTGAAGCCTCGGTCATTCTCGAACAGTCCGCCGCCGACGCCGTGATGGTCGGCCGCGCCCACTATGGCGCGCCGTGGGTCGCCGGCAGCATCGCTACGGCCGCCGCCGGGACATTTTCGCCCGGCGTTCCCGAGACCCGCCAGGCGCTCTCCGACTATATCATTGCTCATTACCAGGACATGCTGGCGCTTTACGGCATCGAGAGCGGCCTGCGCCAGGCGCGCAAGCATCTGGGCTGGTATCTCGATCGACATGCCAGGGGTGTCGCTGGCGACAGTAGAAAAGCGATAATGACCGCGTTCGAACCCGCTCGCGTCATTGCCTTGCTGCGCGATGTGTTTTCGCGCGATCCGCAAACCATGAACCTGCGGAGCGCCGCATGACCGCCACTGCTGGCCAAGGCACCGAAATAGCGGATGCCGCCCAGATCGTGCTGAATACGATCCGTCGCCCGGTGATCATGATCAGCGAGGAAGGGTTCATCATCTTCGCCAACGCCGATGCCGAGGATTTCTTTCGCTCCAGCGCGACCATGCTGGCGCGCAACACCTTGTCCAAACTCATACCTTTCGGCAGCCCGTTGCTGACGCTGGTCGACCAGGTGCGCGAGCGCCGCGCGCCCGTCAACGAGTATCGGGTCGACGTCTCGTCACCGCGCCTCGGCATCGAAAAGGTCGTCGATCTCTACGTCGCGCCGGTGCCGGAATTTCCGGGCTCCGTCGTGGTCATGTTCCAGGAGCGGTCGATGGCCGACAAGATCGACCGGCAGATGACGCATCGGGGCGCGGCGCGCTCGGTGACCGGCCTGGCGGCGATGCTGGCGCATGAGATCAAGAACCCGCTGTCCGGTATCAGGGGGGCGGCCCAGCTG
>NZ_RZSJ01000606.1:0-3661 GCF_003998025.1 Mesorhizobium sp. M8A.F.Ca.ET.021.01.1.1 | reverse complement strand
GCCGAAATCTGGACCAAGCAGGAGCGCTCGATCGGCATCTTCGCACAGTCCGTGGGTGGCGGCGGTGGCGCCGGCGGTGCCGGCGAGAGCACCGGAAAGACCGATGACTCGGAAGTCAGCGTCAACCTCTCGCTCGGCGGATCGGGCAAGGTCGGCGGCGACGGCGGCAAGATCGTCGTCGAGAACAGCGGCTACATCCACACCGAGGCGGCCTATTCGCACGGCATCATGGCGCAGTCGATCGGCGGCAGCGGCGGCGTCGGCGGCGCTTCCGGCACTTCGGCCAAGGACTCCAATGTGGCCATTACGCTCAGCCTCGGCGGAGCCGGTGGCGACGGCGGCAAGAGCGATTTCGTTCATGTCACGAACTTCGACACGGGCGAGATTCTGACCAAGGGCGACAATTCCTATGGCATCTTCGCGCAGTCGATTGGCGGCGGCGGCGGTGCCGCCGGTGCCGGTTCGACCGAGACGGGCAGCGCGGAGACCTCCGTCTCGCTGGCGATCGGCGGCCTGGGTGGCGTTGGCAGCCGCGGTGGCGACGTCACGGTCGACAACCATGGCCAGATCACCACCCTGGGTTACCTCTCGCATGGCATTTTTGCGCAGTCGGTCGGTGGTGGTGGCGGCGCATCGGGTGCCGCCGCCAACACCTCGAAGGCCGACATGACGATTGGCGGCGCGGCCTCGTTGCCAAGCGGCGACGGCTCCAATGGCGGCCATGTCATCGTCAACAATGACGGCGCCATCGAGACCTGGAAGGATGGCGCGCTCGGCATCTTCGCCCAGTCCATCGGCGGCGGCGGCGGTTATGGCGGCGTGGTGTCGGCAGACACGGCAGGCGATGAATCGGTCGCGCTGCAGCTTGGCGGCTTCGGCGGCAATGGCGGCAATGGCGGGCAAGTGGATGTCACCGTTTCCGGCACCATCATCACCCATGGCGAACGCGCGCATGGCGTGGTCGCGCAATCGGTCGGCGGCGGTGGCGGCTATGGCGGTGACGCCAAGGGCAAGAGTTCGAACGCGTTGGCCATTGGTGGTGTCGGCGGCAAAGGCGGCGATGGCGGCGACGTCACCGTCATCCGCACCGGCACGATCACCACCACCGGCAAGGATTCGATCGCCATTATCGCACAATCAGTGGGCGGCGGCGGCGGCATCGGTGGTGCTGGCTTCGGCCGCTTTGGCGCCGACGACGATGGCGGCGGGCCAAATGCCATCGGCTTCAACACGCCCGGCGGCACCAAGGGCACCGGCGGCAAGGTAACCATCATCCAGTCGGGCGCGATCGAGACCGATGGCGACCGTGGCCACGGCATCGTCGCCCAGGCGGTTGGTGGCGGCGGTGGCGCCGGCGGCACGGATTCGCTCGGCATGGGCCAGTCGGCCGCCGGCTCGCAAGGTGGCATCGGCGATGCCGCGGCGGCATCCGCCAGCACCGACAGCCAGGTCTGGGTGAAGGGCGCGAGTGCCTATGCCATGTTCGGGCAGAGCGCGACAGGCAATGGCGACGCCCATGCGGTCGACCTGACGGCGGGTGACAGCCTGTTGGCACAAGGCGCGGATTCGGTGGCTGTCTATGGCGAGAGCACGGCCAAGGGCGCCAAGGGCAACATCACCATCAACCTCAATGGCCAATATACGATCGGTGGGGCCGGAACCGGTGTCGCGGCGATGCTCGTCGGCGGCGCCGACAACACGCTGACCAACCACAGCCTGCTCTACGCGATGGGGGCGACGCCGACTTTCGAGATCCAGGCAGCGCAGTTCCAGGCGTTTCAGGCTTTCCTGCTGGCGCCCGGCCCGGTGGTGCCGACAAACGCGATCCTGGAATCGCTGCTGGACGATTTCAGTCCGCTCGCCATCACCGGCACATCGGGCGATGACCATGTCGACAATTCCAAGGCGGCCGACACGTTGGGACGCGTCATCGGCAACATCGATCTCGGCGGCGGCAACAACAGCTTCCACAATTTCGCCGATTCCTCGATGGTCGGCCTCAAGACCATCGATCTCGGCGGCGGGCTGTTCACCAATGATGGGCTCTATACCAACCAAGGCATCGGCGTGGTTGCGAAAGTGGATGTCGGCGGCGGCTTCAAGCAGGTTCTCTCCGGCGACTTCGTCACCGACGTGGACCTCAACAACCAGATCACCGATGCGCTGGCGCTGACAGGCGCGGGCGACTTCAACGGCGAGGCTCCGTTGAACTTCCTCACGATCGACAAGCTGTTCACCGAATATGTGGTGGCCAAAGGCTCGGCGATGACCGATTCCGGCATCGACGCGAAAACCCTGCATCCGGCGGTGGGCTTCAACTTCCAGTTCAAGGTGGATAACGGCACCGATCTCGTTCTCTACGCCGACAATCCGACCTTCCTCGAACTGGCGCAGGATCCCGGTTCCGGAACCACCGATCCGGGCGTGTTCCAATTGGCGCAGTATCTCGACGACGTCGAAGCGGCCTCGACCCCGGACAACCCGATGGCCCGGTTGATCAACATGCTGCGCTTCCTGCCCAACGAGCAGGAACTGGGTGCCGCGCTGACGCGACTGACGCCGCACTATGCGGTGCATGCCTTCGACATGATCAACCGCGAGGCCGACATCATGTTGGAAACGGCGCGCGAATGCACCGGCGTGCCGTTCTACAAGAACCTCGACGGCCCCTGCATCTGGGCGACGATCAGTCCGCAGGCCGAATACAGTCGCGACGCGGGTGCCGGGACCACCAGCCGCGACGACGTCCTGAAGACCATGTCGCTTGGCGGCATCGGCGAGGTCGGCCAGAACTGGTCGCTGGGCGCCACCATCGGCCGTACGGAATTCGACTCCAAGATCGACGCCAACGGCGAACTGCTGTCACAAACCACCGGTCAGGCCTGGCAGGCCTATGCGCTGGCGAAGTACGCCGACAAGAATTACTTCATCGACTTCGCGCTCGGCGGCGGCACCGGTTCCTTCAAGGGCGAGCGCGATACCCATATCGATCCGGCGTTCTTCATTCCCGGCGAAACGCTGATCGGCGATTATCTGGACGAGGAAATGCTGCCCGGGATCGGCAACAGCGTCACCTACACGCAGAAGACCGCTCAGTTCGGTGGCTCGGCACGGCTTGGCTTCACGCAACAGATGGGCGCGTTCTACCTGCAGCCGACCTTGCAGTTCGACGCGCGCTGGCTGCGTGTTTCGGGAAAGGAAGAGGGGTCGGCTGCCGGTTTCAACTTCGACGGATCGGCGGACACCTTCTATGCGGCGACGCCGGCGCTCGAAATTGGAACCGACATCGCACTCAGCGACATTGCCAGCCTTCGCCTCTATGGAAAGGCTGGGGTGGAGTTTTCAACCAAGGAGTGGGAGATCGAAGGACGCTTCGCGGCTGCGGAGAATCTGCCCGGCAACCCGGCATTGCACTTGACGGAGGCGATCGATTCGCCGCTCTATCGGGTCGGCGCCGGCCTCGAGTTGAATGGGGTCAATGGCGTCGGCATGTCCGTCAGGTATAGTGGCGCCTTCGGGGAAACGGTCAAACAGAATGCAGTCAGCGCGTCTCTCAAGGTCAGTTTCTAGGCTGGCTCGAGGCGGAGCCCGGCGGGAGAGATCTTGATGAGGAAATACGCGTATTTCGCAGCCGTGCTGGGTGCTGCCTGTATCGCAGGCC
>NZ_RZSJ01000605.1:0-3675 GCF_003998025.1 Mesorhizobium sp. M8A.F.Ca.ET.021.01.1.1 | reverse complement strand
ATATCGTCGCCCGCCTCGACTGCCGCTGCCTCGCCCCCTGCCGCATCGTCGGCAAGGACAACATCGCCATGCTCCTTGAGCAATCGCGAAAATCGCCGCTCCATCACTTCGCGCATCATACCGAAATCGTCGCCCGGCGTGATCTCCGTCGAGCGTATGTTGAATTTCCGGTACTGGTTCTTCACAAAGCCTTCCGGCCCCGCGACGACCATGGCGCCGACGGCGTTGGTGCCCATGATGTGCGAGTTGTCGTAGATCTCGATGCGCACCGGCGGCTTTGACAGGCCGAAGGTCTCGGCGAAACCGGCAAGCAGCCGCGCTTGCGTCGAGGTCTCGGCCAGCCGGCGGCCAAGCGCCTCACGCGCATTCTGCAAGGCGTTTTCGGTCAGGTCCTTTTTCTCGCCGCGCTGCGGCACCGAGATCGTCACCTTGCGGCCGGCGCGGGTCGAGAGCGCCTCGGCCAGCAGTTCCTGGTCCTCGACGGTCTGCGACAAGAGGATGGCACGCGGTGTCGGCTTGTCGTCATAGAACTGCGCCAGGAACGAGCCCAGCACTTCCGATCCCTCCAGCGCCGGATCGGCCTTTGGGAAATAGGCGCGGTTGCCCCAGTTCTGGCCGGTGCGGAAGAAGAACACCTGGATGCAGACCTGGCCGCCTTCCTGGTGGATGGCGAACACATCGGCCTCGTCGACGGTCGCCGGGTTGATGCCCTGATGGCTCTGCACGTGCGACAAGGCCGCCAGCCGGTCGCGATAGATGGCGGCTCGCTCGAAATCGAGGTCTTGCGAAGCCTGCTGCATGGCAGCCGAAATCTCGGTCTTCACCTTCTGGCTGCGGCCGGACAAAAAATCCTTCGCTTCGTCGACAAGCTCGGCATAACCCTCATGCGAGATTTCGCCGGTGCACGGACCGGCGCAGCGCTTGATCTGGTAGAGCAGGCATGGCCGCGTGCGGTTCTCATAGAAGGAATTGGTGCAGCTTCTGAGCAGAAAGGCGCGCTGCAGCGAATTGATGGTGCGGCCAACGGCACCGGCCGAGGCAAAGGGGCCGAAATAGTCGCCCTTGCGCGACCGCGCGCCGCGATGCTTGTAGATGCCGGGCGAGACATGGTCGCCGGTCAAAAGGATATACGGAAACGACTTGTCGTCCCGCATCAGCACATTGAATCGCGGCCGCAAACGCTTGATGAGATTGGCTTCGAGCAGCAGCGCCTCGATCTCGGTGCGGGTGACGACGAACTCCATCGTCGACGTCTCGCGCACCATGCGGCCGATGCGGTTGGTGTGGAATCTGCCTTGCGCGTAGTTGGTGACACGCTTCTTCAGGCTGCGCGCCTTGCCGACATAAAGCACGTCGCCGGCGGCGTTCATCATCCGGTAGACGCCGGGCGCATTGGGCAGCCGCTTGACCAGCGTCTGGATCACCTCGGCACCCACCATGCCTTCGGCATCGCCGGCATGCGGCGTCCAGTCGATTGCCGTGAACGCCACATCCGGGCCGACCGGTTCGACGATCTCCTCGATCGCCTCATCCTCGAGGTCGATTTCAGGAGGCAAATCATCGGCGCCGCCACGCGGCTTGCTCTTGTGGTCTAAGGGACTCATTCCTTCATGCCTGTCACATCCGGCGCCCAATAGGACACGCCCGAACTACTCGCCGTTTCAAATCTTTACAGCGACCGAACCGGTTTCTCCGGGACTAATTCCTGGGCTTTCCTTCACGGGTTTATCACAGCCTCCCTTCCGGGACACCGCCGCCAGATCGTCATGCGTGACCTGGGCATATTTCACCGTGGTGTCAATGCTGGAGTGGCGGGACAGTCCTTGGAACGACTGTAGGTTGCCTCTCCCGGCGACAGCAGCATTGACCCGATACCGCAAATTAATGACCGAGTTAAACCACCTCGGACGAACCGAGCGGTTGGCCAGCGCTCCTCCCCTAGGTCCAACTATCCAGGCATGGGGCAGCCGACTACGATGCCCAAGTGATAGATACTTCAACTTACTCACGAGGGAAATGTTATGCGAAAGTTCATGACGCTCATCGCGGTCACGTCGGTAGCTCTTTCGTCTGCGATGGCTGCCTATGCCCAGACAGAGAATCCCCTCCCAAAGGCCAGCGATGTCCTGGTCAAATATGGAGACGTCCAAGGCTGGACAGTTTACACCAATCAAACCCGCGGCGATTGCTTGCTCGTCCACTCGGACGGCCCAAGTTCGGTTCAAATGGGTGTTACCGCGAATCGGGAAGTCGGGTATCTTGGCGTGTTCACGACGGTGGATATCGGCCTCCAGAACGGGAAGCAGTCGGATATCTTCGTTTCTATCGACGGCCATCTCTACAAGGGAGTGGCCACCACCACGAACGGAATACTCAAGGGCGGATATTCTGGCGGCTACATCTTGACCGACGACCCGAAATTCAAGCGTGACGTGGCGAAGAGATATAAAATGATCGTGTTTCCTGAGACCAAGGGAGCCTTTGTCGTCGATCTGAAGGGGACTTACAAAGCAATGGCAATGGCGCGCAAGTGCCTCAAGCATTGACCGCCGGCCCAGCAATGTTCCACCCATCTCGGCCATTGGCTGCTACTGGCTGACTGGACTTTTGAAGCCGGAACCAGCGTATGACGCCTGAGAGCCGGATGTTGACGCGTCCGGTTCAGGGGCAGTCGGGCGTGGGGACACCTGTGACCCCTTCCGTCCAACCGCATATTACGCGGCACCGTGCTTGGGCAAGTGCCGACATTGGCGGCATGCCGGAGCCGCTCAGCGCTGCAGGTCGGGAGTGCTGCCGAACAGCCCCGGGGAGCGCCATCGTCAGAGACTTTTTCCAGAAGCCACAATCGTCGGGACAGCCCGGTTGTGCTTTTAGCCGATCAAATTAGACCCCAACAAGGATTTCGACTGCTATTCCGCCATGCCTGTCACATCGGGCGTCTGCCATGCAAGATGCTGGCCGCCATCGAGCGCGATCATCTGGCCGGTGACCGAGCGCGTCTCCCACAGATAGCGGATGGTGGCGCCGAATTCCGGCAATTCCGGGCCGCGCTTCAGAATCAGGCCGGCGACCTGCGCGTCAAAATCCGAATCGTCCTGGCGCGCGTTCTTCAGCGTCGGGCCCGGCCCGATCGCATTGACGCGGATGCGGGGCCCGAGCGCCTGTGCCAACATCTGCGTCTGGGTCCACAATGCCGATTTCGACAACGCATAGGAAAAATAGCGCGGCGTCGGCCGCCAGACGCGCTGGTCGATGATGTTGACGATCAGCCCCTCCCGCCCCTCCGGCAAGGAACGGGCGAAGGTCTGCGCCAACAGCGCCGGCGTCTTCACATGAATGGCGAAGTGGCGGTCCCAGGCGTGCCAGTCGAAATCTTCCACTGAATCGTCGACGAAGAGCGAAGCATTGTTGACCAGCAGCGAGATCAGGCCCAGCGCGGCTTCCGCCTGGCCGACGAGCTCGCTGACGGCGTCCATGTCGGTCAGATCAGCCGCAACCACGGCGGCGCGGCCGCCCGACCGGTTAATCCCCTCGGCCAGCGCATCCGCCTCATCGTGCGAGCGGTTGGAGTGGATGGCGACCGCAAAACCATGGCTGGCGAGGTCCTCGACGATCGCCTTGCCGATCCGTTTCGCTCCACCGGTCACCAGCGCCACGGCAGTGGCTTTGCTCATC
>NZ_RZSJ01000604.1:0-3677 GCF_003998025.1 Mesorhizobium sp. M8A.F.Ca.ET.021.01.1.1 | reverse complement strand
GCTGGCTCGGTGATTGCCGATGTCGCCGAGGTCAGTTGCTTCGAGGGCGGCTGCGGCTACTTCGCCGCCTTCATCGGCTTGGCCGGGCTGGTGGTCGGCGCCATTGCCGGCGGCATCCTTGCCGTCTGGCTCGTTCACCGCCGCGGGCGCAGGCCAGTCGCATAGGGTTCAGAAAGCGCGAACCTTCAAATTCGCGTATCGCGATTGCGGACAAACCGCACGCATTCTATTTCTGGTTCGGGACATGTGCCGGAGGCTCCTGGTCAGCTCCAGGATGAACCGGGGGAGAGCCTTGATGTTTCGCTTCGTCTTTCGTCTTGCGGCCATGGTCGCGCTGTCGGTTTCCGTCATCATGGCGGTGCTCGACACGACGCGCACGGTGGCGGCTTCGGCCCTCGTGCTGACCCCGCTCAACGCCAGCTGGCTGGCTGTCTCGCCGGACACGCGGGCGGCCTTCGAAACCTATGTCCGCGCCAAGGCCAGTCCGCTGCTGTGGGATGGCGCCGTCGCCTGGGTGCTCAACCAGCCGGGCTTTGCCGTCTTCGCGGTGCTGGCCTTCCTGCTTTACGCCATCGGCTACCGGCGGCAACGGCGCACGGGACAGTTCGCCGCGAACTGACCCATCGGCATCGCCCGCGCCATTCCGGCCACCTCCTGACGGCTTCCGCGCAAGGATCGGATCGCGGCGCGGCGTGCCCATGGCATGCTTTTCCAAAAGGTCAAAATTCCGCGTGAATTTTGTTTCGGGCCGTGCCAGATTGCCCGGGAGCGGGAGGGGAATACACTCCTGGCTAACGTCGTTTGCCTGCCGGAGAACCGGGCAGACAGGCGGTGCGTAACGGAAAAAATAACCGACAGGGTGTGGATCACATGAAACGTATCGTTCTCGGCCTCCTGGCCGCAACCGCAATGGTTCTTCCGGCTTTCGCCGCGGATGTCCAGCCGGCCATCCTCTATGATCTGGGCGGCAAGTTCGACAAATCCTTCAACGAGGCGGCCTACCACGGCGCCGAGAAATTCAAGACCGAGACCGGCGTTGCATATGTGGAGTTCGAAGTGTCGAACGCCTCGCAGCGCGAGCAGGCGCTGCGCCGCTTCGCCGAGGACGGCCGTAACCCCATCGTCATGGCCGGCTTTGCCTGGGAGGACGCCCTCAAAGCGGTCGCAAAAGATTATCCCGACCTGAACTTCGCCATCATCGACGATGCCGTCGACCTGCCCAACGTCCGTTCGCTGGTGTTCAAGGAGAATGAAGGCTCCTATCTCGTCGGCATCCTGGCGGGGATGGCCTCGAAGTCCAAGAAGGTCTCCTTCATCGGCGGCATGGACATCCCGCTGATCCGCAAATTCGAATGCGGCTATGTCGGCGGCGCCAAGGCGGCAGGCGCGACCGATGTCATCCAGAACATGACCGGCGACACGCCGGCTGCCTGGAACGACCCGGCCAAGGGCGGCGAGATCGCCAAGACGCAGATCGACCAGGGCTCCGACGTGGTCTACGCCGCGGCCGGCGGCACCGGCGTCGGCGTGCTGCAGGCGGCGGCTGATGCCGGCAAGCTCGGCATCGGCGTCGATTCCAACCAGAACGGCCTGCAGCCCGGCAAGGTGCTGACCTCGATGATGAAGCGTGTGGACGTCGCCGTCTACAATGCCTTCATGGACGGCAAGAACGGCACCTTCAAAGGTGGCGTGCAAAATCTCGGCCTCAAGGAAGGCGGCGTCGACTACGCCATGGACGACAACAACAAGGCGCTGGTCACCGACGAAATGAAGGCGGCGGTCGAAAAGGCCAAGGCCGACATCATCGCCGGCAAGATCCAGGTGCACGACTACACAGCCGACAACGCCTGCCCCTATTGATCGGCGGCACCAAACGGCAATGACTGGAACCGCCGGGCAACGCCCGGCGGTTTTGTGTCGGCCTACAGCTTGCCGGCGAGATAACCCAGCGCGAAGGCCGCGATCAGTGCCATAGCGACCACGTACCCACGCTTGCCGCCCAGCGCGTGCACGCGAACGCCGTACGGCTGTCGGGACAGGCTTCGGATCACTGTCGGCGGTTTGGCATCGTTGCCGCCCAGGCCAACGCTGCGCATTTGCGGCAATTCGGCGAGGCGTTGCGTGACTAGCGCCCAATGATTGGCGCCGGCTGGTTTTTCGGCACGGTCGAAAACATGCATGCGTTCGGCGAGTTGCACCACCGCGTCGCGGAAGGCAGGGTCGATCTCGAGATCGCGCTCGGCCCGCTCGCGCTCGGCATCGTTCATCAGGCCCAGCACATAATCGCCGGCCCTTGCGATGCGGTCGCTTTCACCGGCCATGGCCAGGACCCTCCCCTTCTCCTCACCAGTGTGGCGGTTTGGTCACCGGCACATCCGGTGCCGCCTGCTCTTCAAGGGCCAGGAAGCGGTCGGTCAACGCATCGAGCTTGCGCTGCATGCGTTCGATCACCTTCCACTGCTCGGCAATCTGGCCCGACAGTTCCTCGATGGTCTTCTCCTGCTCGGCGGCGCGGATTTCCAGCGTCGTCAGCCGGTCGGCGGGCATGATCATGCAAAGTCCCCAGTTCGTACCGCGACACCTTGCGCCGCAACGTCAAATCGACCTCGCCATATTAGCGAATGCGAGAGCTTCGGCCACGTTCGAAATTGACAAGCGCGCGCGGATTTGTCGAGAGTGGACGCTGCTCCGGACAATTGGCATGGGCGGAGCGTCATGCTAGGCATTTTGACCAAGCGATAAAAAAATAAGAGTGGGACAGGCTGCATGGCGCAAGCCGCAATCGAACTGACAGGCATCAACAAGAGTTTTGGCGCGGTGCGCGCCAACCGCGACATCAATCTGGAGATCGCGCGCGGCACTATTCACGGCATCGTCGGCGAGAACGGCGCCGGCAAGTCGACGCTGATGTCGATCCTCTACGGTTTCTACCAGGCCGACAGCGGCGAGATCCGTGTCGGCGGCAAGCCGGCGTCGATCAAGACCCCCAACGACGCGATCGCGCTCGGCATCGGCATGGTGCACCAGCATTTCATGCTGGTCGACAATTTCTCGGTGCTGGAGAACATCATCCTCGGCGCCGAAACCGATGCGCTTCTGAAGAGCAGCATCGCCAAGGCGCGCTCCGAGCTTGACCGGCTGGAACGCGAATACGGGCTGGAAGTCGATCCCGATGCGATCATCGAGGAACTGCCGGTCGGCCTGCAGCAGCGCGTCGAAATCCTGAAGGCGCTTTATCGCGGCGCCGAAATCCTGATCCTCGACGAGCCGACGGGCGTCTTGACCCCGGCCGAGGCCGACCACCTGTTCCGCATCCTCAGACAGTTGAAGGAACAGGGAAAGACGGTGGTATTGATCACCCACAAGCTGCGCGAGATCATGGCCATCACCGACACCGTGTCGGTCATGCGTCAGGGCACGATGGTGGCGACCCGGGAGACCAGGAAAACCACCGTCGAGGAGCTGGCCGAGCTGATGGTCGGGCGGCGCGTCTTGCTCCGGGTCGAAAAGGGCGACGCCGAGGCCGGTGCCCTCAAGCTCGCGGTCAAGAACCTGACGGTCAGGGATTCCCGCGGCGTCACCATGGTCGACGACGTCTCCTTCGACTTGCGCGCCGGCGAGATCGTCGGCATCGCCGGCGCGCAAGTCGAAGGAGACGTCGTCGACCATGGTGACGC
>NZ_RZSJ01000603.1:0-3682 GCF_003998025.1 Mesorhizobium sp. M8A.F.Ca.ET.021.01.1.1 | reverse complement strand
GCCCCTCATCCGCCTGCCGGCACCTTCTCCCCGTTCACGGGGAGAAGGTGCCGGCAGGCGGATGAGGGGCAGCGCCAACTTCGACGGGTAAAGCTACTCATCGCATTGTGTCAGAAGCGATAACCTTGCAACCTCGGCGCCGCCCCTCATTGCCCTGCCGGGCATTTCTCCCCGTAAACGGGGAGAAAGAAGCTGTGTTGACGCCAATCACGCCTTGCCAGGAACAGTCCTGATCACCGTGCCCCAGGGGTCCTCACGGGTCGTTTCACTCGCCACATTGTCCGAGCGCATTTCGACCCAGGCGAGGCCCGAACGAGACGGGTCGCGGCGACCGGCGCCGGCGCTCTGCCAGGCATTGGCGCCGATGTGGTGGTGGTAATGGCCTGACGACAGGAACACCGCCTGGCCGCCATATTTGGCGACCGTGTCGAAGCCGAATTCCTGGTTCCACCAGGCTTCGGCCTCTTCCGGCCTGCCGACGCGGAGGTGGACGTGGCCGACAATGCTGTTTTCCGGCGCGCCCTGCCAGCCCGCATCGCCGGCCGGCACTTCGGCAACGACAGAAGGAATGTTCATCCGCTCGGTCGCCATGGCGATCTTGTCGCCGCTCCATTTCCAGTCCTGCGGGCGGCGATCGGCATAGATCTCGATGCCATTGCCCTCGGGATCGGTCAGATACAGCGCTTCGCTGACCAGATGATCCGAAGCCCCCTCGATGGCGATCTTGTCTGATATGGCGTGGTTGATCCAACGGCCGAGATCGGCGCGGCTTGGCAGCAGGAAAGCCGTGTGGAAGAGGCCGGCGCTGCGCGGATCGTCCGGCTTGGCGGACGCGTCCGGCTCAAGAACCAGCAGCGGACGGTTGGCAGCGCCGAGCGTGATCGCGCCATCGGCACGGCTCAGTTCCTGCAGGCCGACAACCCGGCGGTAATAGGCTGCGAGGCTTTCGGCATCACGCGCCTTCAGCCCGACCCGGGCGACGCTCACCGGCGTGGTGGCGGCAAATGGCAGTTCGCTCATCATTGTCTCCGTTGCGGCGACGTTTCGCGAAGCTCCCAAAGCCAGGAGCCCGCCGCCACCAATCATTGTACGTCGTGTCAGCACCAAAATCCCGGCCCTCCACGGCTGTTTCTTTCCCCACAGAGATCGTCGATCGCCATCGTTCACACAAGACGGCGAAAAGCGAACATGGTGTTCACCATTGCGTGCAAAGAGCGCAGCCATCAACGGTTGCATGAGACAATCGCGCTCGCTATCTCAGCGCCATGAAAGTCAAAGACGCAGATATCCTGATCATTCCCGGATACACCAATTCCGGACCCGAGCATTGGCAGACCCGCTGGCAATCGAAGCTGTCGACCGCGCGCCGTGTGGAGCAGGCCGAATGGTCGAAGCCGGTGCGCGAGGACTGGACGGCGAGCGTCGCCAAGGCGGTCAACGAGGCCGAGAGACCTGTCGTTCTCGTCGCTCACTCACTGGGAGTGGCCGCGGCCGTACAGGCCATTCCGAAATTTCAGAAGCCGGTCGCCGGCGCCTTCTTCGTGGCACCGCCCGACGTCGCCAATGCCAAGATCAAGCCGAGGCATCTGATGACCTTCGGCCCCTATCCGCGCGAGCCGCTGCCATTTCCCTCCATCGTGATCGCCAGCCGCAACGATCCCTTCTGCCCCTTCGATGTCGCCGAGGACATCGCCGGCGCCTGGGGCTCGCTGTTCATCGACGCCGGCGAGACCGGTCATCTCAGCGAGGATTCAGGCTTTGGCCCGTGGCCCGAGGGATCGATGACCTTCGCCAAGTTCCTGACGGACCTGAAGGCTTAGCGTCCGTGGTCGCGCTGCATCAGGCGCCGATGGAATCCTTGATGCCCTTGAGCAGGGTCTTTGCCCCCAGCGAAATCAGCGCATGCTCGGAGCCCGTGGCGAGCAGGCGGTAGCCCATCGACACGACGCGGCCGGCGATAGCGGGTTCGACGACGTAGATCGCCGCATGCTTGCCGGCCTTGCGGGTGCGCTCGGCAACCGAGGCCACTGTCTCCATCATGCTTTCGAGCGTCGAGTTGACTGTCGCGCCGTTCGACCAGGCGATCGAGAAATCCGATGGGCCGAGGAAGATGCCGTCGATGCCGGGGGTATCCAGTATGCCGTCAAGCGCATCGAGCGCCGCGCGCGTCTCGACCATCGCAAAAGCCATGGTGCGCTGATTGGTGTCGCGCAGCCATTCGGCATAGTCGCCCTTGCCATGACGGGGAAAGGCATAGGTCGGGCCCCACGAGCGCTCTCCGAGCGGCGGATATTTCATGGCGGCGGCGAACAGCTTGGCATCGGCCACCGAGTTGACCATCGGGGCAATGACCGCTTCGGCGCCGAAATCGAGGGCACGGCTGGCCATGTCGAAACGGCCAACAGGGATGCGCACCAGCGCTGGCTTGCCCAGGGCCAGTACCGGCGCCAGGCCGCGCAGGACGCTGTCCTCGTGATGGCCGCCATGCTGCATGTCGAGTGTGACGGCATCGAAGTCCTGCCTGGCGAGGATCTCCACGGTCAAGGCGTCCGGCACGCCAGACCAGGCGGTGACCAGCGTTTCATCTGCGGCAAGACGGGACTTCAGGGACATCTAATCTCTTTCCTTATTGACGTCGCCAGTTTCAGCCGGAAACCGCCGCAAAGGCAAAGAAAAACCGCCCGGATCGGCCGGGCGGTCGATTGGTCCAGTAAGAGGCCGATCAGGTATTCCTGATCTGCTCGATCGCCTGCGCCATCAGTTCGTCCATGGTGCGGCGGATCTGATGATCGGACTGCTCCACGCCTGCAGCGTCGAAATCCTTGCGGATCTTGCGGAACACGTCATGGTCGCCGGCTTCCTCGATGTCGGAAACAACAACTTCCTTGGCGTAGGCGTCGGCGTCGGAACCGGATTTTCCGAGCTTTTCGGCGGCCCACAGACCAAGCGCCTTGTTGCGCCGCGCCGAAGCCTTGAACCGAAGCTCCTCGTCGAATGCAAATTTGCGCTCGAAGCCCTCTTCGCGGTCTTTCATGCTGCTCATGGCGTCCCTCCGGGTCAAATCCGATTCGTTGGCAGGTGAATATGTGTGTTGCCGAAGCACAAACCAAAAGGTCGCGGGCCGGTCAATATGCTTCGTCATATGCTGCGCTGCGGCATTTCAGTCCCGAAAGCGGTTGATTCGAAGGATTTGCCGATTGAGCAAACGATGTGATTGGGATAGACCCGGCATTGAACGTCACCGTCGCCGCGCTAATTCAGGCGGACGGACAGGAAGTGGTCCCTTACCGCCTGCCCGCAAATCCAGAGAAAAATTCAAATGAAAAATCGCCGCCGCATTTATGAAGGCAAGGCCAAGATCCTCTATGAGGGACCCGAGCCGGGCACGCTGATCCAGTTCTTCAAGGACGACGCCACCGCGTTCAACAAGAAGAAGCACGAGGTCATCGACGGCAAAGGCGTGCTCAACAACCGCATTTCCGAATACATTTTCAATCATTTGAACCGCATGGGCATTCCGACCCACTTCATCCGCCGGCTCAACATGCGCGAGCAGCTGATCAAGGAAGTCGAGATCATCCCGCTCGAAGTGGTGGTGCGCAATGTCGCCGCCGGTTCGCTGTCCAAGCGCCTCGGCATCGAGGAAGGCACCGTCCTGCCGCGCTCGATCATCGAATTCTAC
>NZ_RZSJ01000602.1:0-3692 GCF_003998025.1 Mesorhizobium sp. M8A.F.Ca.ET.021.01.1.1 | reverse complement strand
GGCATTGGGGGTGACGCCGGCGCGGTCGAGCCGCTCGCGCAGGAAGGCGACCGGATGCGCCTTCAGCGACAGGCCGAGCGAGCGGTAATCGTGGATGACATGCTCGCCGAGCGGCATTTTCGGCAGTCTCGTCTCGGGCTCCAGCTCGCGCAGGCTGAGTGCCGGCTGGTCGAACAGCGGCAGTTTCTCGGCGGCGCTCTTGCCGTCGAGCGCGCGGACCTCCCACAGTGCCGCGCGGCGGTCGAGGCCGATGGACCGAAAGGCGTCGGCCTGCGCCAGCTTCTCGATCTCGTCGACATTGAGGCCGGAGCGCAGCCAGACATCCCGGACGGTCGAGTAGCCGGCGCCGCGCCGGGCGACGAAAGCCTCCATGCGTTCCTTGGAAAGTCCCTTGATTTGCCTGAAGCCGAGCCGCAGCGCATGGCTTGTCTCGATGACGCCGCGCATCCCGGCATGACGCGGCAGGATGCGGGCCGGGTCGAAAGGCGCCTTTTCCAAAGTGCAGTCCCAGACGGAGAAATTGACATCGACCTTGCGGATGTCGACGCCATGGTCGCGGGCGTCGCGCACCAGCTGCGCCGGCTGGTAGAACCCCATCGGCTGCGAGTTCAGGATCGCGGCGCAGAACACGTCGGGATAGAAGGTCTTGAACCAGCAGGAGGCATAGACGAGCAGCGCGAAGGAGGCGGCGTGGCTTTCGGGAAAGCCATATTCGCCGAAACCCTCGATCTGCTTGAAGCAGCGCTCGGCGAAGTCCTTTTCGTAGCCTCGGTCCGTCATGCCGTCGATCATGCGCTGGCGGTAATTGCCGATGGTGCCGGTGCGCTTGAAGGTGGCCATGGCGCGGCGCAGTTCATCGGCCTCGCCCGGCCTGAAGCCGCCGGCGACGATGGCGATCTTCATCGCCTGCTCCTGGAACAGCGGCACGCCCAGCGTCTTGCCGAGTATTTTTTCCAGCTCCGGCTTGGGATATTCGGCTTTTTCCTTGCCTTGGCGGCGGCGCAGATAGGGATGCACCATATCGCCCTGGATCGGGCCTGGCCGCACGATCGCCACCTCGATGACCAGATCGTAGAATTCGCGCGGCTTCAGCCGTGGCAGCATCGACATCTGGGCGCGCGATTCGATCTGGAAGACGCCGAGCGTATCGGCGCGGCAGATCATGTCGTAGACACGAGGGTCCTCCTTGGCGATCGTATCCAGGGTCAATGGCCTGCCATAGTCGTCTCTCACGCCGTATTGGGTTTCGAGCAAGGTGAAAGCGCGCTGGAGGCAGGTCAGCATGCCGAGCGCCAGTATATCCACCTTGAGGATCTTCACCGCGTCGAGATCGTCCTTGTCCCATTCGACCATCTTGCGCTCGTCCATCGCCGTCTTGACGATGGGGACGATTTCGTCGAGCCGGTCCCTGGTGATGACGAAGCCGCCGACATGCTGGGAGAGATGGCGGGGAAAGCCCATGATCTCGTTGGCGCGTTCCATCACATGCCGCGATATGGGATCGCTGCGGTCGAGGCCGCCGGCCCTGGCTTCCTTCTCGCCGAGCTCCGAGGTCGACCAGCCCCAGATCGAGCCGGAAAGCGACGCCCGGACATCCTCCGACAGGCCCATCGCCTTCGACACTTCGCGCAGCGCCGAACGGCCGCGATAGCTGATGACGGCGGCGGCGAGCGCCGTGCGCTTGGAGCTGTATTTCGTATAGATGTACTGCATCACCTCTTCGCGCCGCTCATGCTCGAAATCGACATCGATATCCGGTGGCTCGTTGCGTTCCTCCGAGATGAAACGCTCGAAGAGCGTGTCGATCTTGTCCGGTCCCACCTCGGTGATGCCGATGCAGAAGCAGATGATCGAATTGGCGGCGGAACCACGGCCCTGGCAGAGAATGCCTTCGCCGCGAGCGAATTTGATGATGTCATGGACGGTCAGGAAATAGCGGGCGTAATTCAGCCGCTCGATCAGGGCGAGTTCTTCCTGAATGCGTTTTATGACGCTGGAGGGGACACCAGCGGGAAAGCGCCGGGCCGCTCCCTCCCGGGCCAGGCGCTCCAGCTCCGCCTGCGGGCCGAGGCCCGATTCCGTCGGCTCGTCGGGATAATTGTACTGAAGGTCGCCGAGCGAGAAGGTCAGCTCTTCGCCGAAACGCAGCGTCTCCGCCAGCGCCCGCGGATGCCTGCGGAACAGGCGCGCCATCTCCAGCGGCGGCTTCAGATGGCGTTCGGCATTGGCGGTCAGCTCCAGCCCTACCTCGGCGACCGGAACATTGAGGCGGATCGCGGTCAGCACATCCTGTAAGGGGCGGCGTTCGGCCGTGTGGTAGAGCACGTCGTTGGTCGCCATCAGCGGAATGCCGGTGCTTTCGGCAAACGCCGCCGCCTGCTCGATCCTGAAGCGGTCATGGCCGGCATAACAGGGCGAGACGCCGAGCCGCAGGGCGCTGCCGAACCGGCCCTCGAGTTCCCGCAGCAAGGCCAGACTGTCCTGCGCGTCCTGCGCCGGATCGGGCAAGACCGCCAGCGACATCCGATCCCCCCATTCGAGCAGGTCGTCGCGCTGGAGCAAGGTGGCGCCCTTTTCGGTCTCGTCGCGCAGATTGGCCTGGGTGAGCATGCGGCACAGATGCCCCCAGCCCGTGCGGTCCCTGGGATAGGCGAGAATGTCCGGCGTGCCGTCGCCAAAAACCAGCCGGCAGCCAGGATGATAGGCAAGCTTTTCGACCTTGGCCTGCTGCCAGGCGCGCACCACGCCGGCCACGCTGTTGCGGTCGGCGAGCCCGATCGCGGAGAAACCCATGAGCTTGGCCGCGACCACCAGTTCCTCCGGCTTGGAAGCGCCGCGCAGGAAGGAGAAATTCGACTGGATGCCGAACTCGGCATAGGGGATGACGGTCAGCGCGTTCATGCGAAGACCCCGTGCATGAACCAGCGCGGCGGGATCTGCGAGGCGCCGCCGTAAAGGCCTTGCCGGTAGAGCCAGTAGCGGCGGCCATCGGCGTCCTCGATGCGGAAATAGTCGCGTGTCGATGCCGCCGGATCGCCTGGCGCCTCACGCCACCATTCGGCGGCGATGCGCTCCGGACCCTCGGCACGGGTAACGCGGTAGAGCGCGCGGCGCCAACGAAAATGCAGCGGCGGTCCCTCCGGCATTTCGGTGGCCGGCACATCGATGGGCTCGGGCGCGCGGAACAGCCGGATCGGGCGTTCCGGCGGGAAGATGGTCATCGGCGCCTGCATCCTGTCCGGCTTCTTCGGTGGCGTGGTCCGGCGCGGCGCCTCGCTGAAGGGGACGATGGCGACGGCGCGTTCGGGCAGATGGCTTTCCACAGGCACAGGCTGGAGAACCGCGCTCTCGCCGAGGCGGGCGCGGATGCGGTCGGCGAACAGGGCTATGTCGGCACCGTCGTCGGCCGCTTCACCGGTCAGATCGGTCTGCTGCGTGTCGAAAGCGGCGACAGCCAGCACCGAGAGGCGCACCAGGTCGAAGCCATAGCCGGCATCGATATGCTGCTCGAGTGCTGCCAGCCTTTCATGGAACAATTTCCGGATCAGCAAGGGTTCGCGCATCGGCCGCGAGGTGCCGAGCGCGATGCGGCTGACGGCGCCGTCGACGCGAAAGAGCAGCAGCGCCAGCGTCCGGGCGCCTTCGCCGCGGCGTTCGAGGTCGGTCTTCAAGGTCGTCGCCAGCATGCCCAC
>NZ_RZSJ01000601.1:0-3695 GCF_003998025.1 Mesorhizobium sp. M8A.F.Ca.ET.021.01.1.1 | reverse complement strand
GTCCTATAGGCCGAGGAACTGCCGCCCGATCAAGTAGCCCAACGCCGCCGCGACGAGCGGGAACAGCGCCGGCGCGACCCTGCTGAACAAGGGAATGCTCGTGTCCTTGGGCGGCACATAGCGTGCATTGCCGAGATTTTTGGTCATTGCGTACCCCACGCGCACCGATAATTAGCAGATGCTTATTGATGCATGGCCGAATTAACGGGTTGTAAAGAAATTCGATCGAATAGCCGACCATTGCATGGCGCCCACAGCCTATTTGTCGCCTTGTTCGAAAGCGCCGATGCCTTGCGCGATGAGGTTGGTGGCCATGACCAGCGAAATGATCGCCGCCGAATTGAACACCACCACCCACCATTTGCCGCCGGTGAGGAAGCCGTAACCGTCGGCGATCGCCAGCCCCCAGTCGGCCGATGGCGGCTGGATGCCGAGCCCGAGGAAGCTCAGCGTCGCGATCGAGAAGAAGGCGTAGCCGAGCCGGGTGATCAGCTCGATCAGGATGGTCTCGCGCACATTGGGCAGGATTTCCAGGAACATGATCGCCAGCCGCCCCTCGCCGGCCAGCCGGGCGGCGCTGACATAGTCGCGCTCGCGCTGTTCGCGCGCGGCGGTGCGCACGGTGCGCGCCACCAGCGGCGCATAGGCAAGGCCGATCACCGCGATGACGGTGAGGTTGGACGGGCCGATCGCCACCAGCGCCATCGTCACCAGCACGATGAAGGGCAGCGACATGACCGCGTCGAGCAGCCGCGCGCCGACGGCATCGACCAGGTCGCCAAAGGTGCCGAGCACCAGGCCGATGACGCTGCCTGAAGCAACACCCGCCAGCGTCGCCAGCGGCGCCACCAAAAGGATGTCGCGCGAGCCGACGATGATGCGCGAGAGCACGTCGCGGCCGAGCTGGTCGGTGCCGAACCAGTGCACCGCGTCGGGCGGCGTCATCATGGACAGGAAATCCTCGGCATAGGGATCGAACGGCACGAACAGCGCGCCAAACAGCGCGCAGGCGACCCAGAACAGCAGCACCACCGAACCGATCACGGTCGACGGCGCCACATCGGGCATCACGCCGCGCAACCGGCCGATCCAGGAGAGCCTGATGTCGCCGCGCACCGGGGATTGCGCCAGATCGGTCATGGCGCGCTCCGGCGGCGCTGGCGCGGATCGAGCAGCGCCTGCAAGAGATCGCCGATCGCGGCCGTCGACACGAAGATCGCCGCCATCACCAGCACGCCGGCCTCGAGCATCGGAAAGTCGCGCGCCTTGGCGGCGGTCAGCACAAGATTGCCGAGCCCCTGTATGCCGAACAGCGCCTCGATCACCACCAGCCCGCCGAGCAGGAAGCCGCTCTGCGTGGCGATGACGGCGACTGTCGGCACCAGCGCATTGCGCAGCACGTGCTTGAACAGCACCTGCGAGGGGCTCAAGCCTTTGAGGATGGCGGTGCGGGTGTAGTCGGCGCCACGCGCCTCGATCACCCCGGCCCTGGTCATGCGCGCGACATAGCCGATCAGGTTCAGCACCAGCGGCAGCGCCGGCAGGATGAGGTAGTAGCTGGACGTCCAGAAGCCGGAGGCCTGCGGCGCCGCGCCCGTGATCGGAAACCAGGCCAGCCACAGGCCGAAGACCATCAGCAACAATAGGCCGGAGACGAAGTCCGGCACGATGCTGAGCGAGACGCCGGTGAGCACGATCAGCCGGTCGACGAGGCTCCCCGAGCGCAGGCCGGCGGCGACGCCGGCGCCGATACCGATCGGCACGAGAAACAGCAGCACGACGCCGGCCAGTGCCGCGGAGTTCCTGATGCTCTCCAGCACGAACGGCGCCACCGGGGCGCGCATCGACAGCGAGTCGCCGAAATCCCCCGTCATCGCCCGGCTGAACCAGTGCCAGTATTGCGCAAGGATTGGCTGGTCGGTGCCGAGCTTGCGGTTGAGTTCGGCGACCGCCTGCGCATCGGCGAACGGGCCGAGCATGACGCGGCCGACATCGCCGGGCAGCACCTGCCCGGCGAGGAAAACCAGCGCGCTGACCAGCCACAGCGTCAGAAGCAGCGAACCCGCGCGCGCCGCCAGGGGCCTGACGACCGCCATCGAGGCGATCACACGAACGACACCTTGTCGAGCAGCAGATGCGAGATGGCGGTGAAGCGCACGCCCTCGACCTTGGAGGAAACGATGCGGCTGTATTGCGAGAAATAGCTGATGATCAGCGGCGTCTCGTCGAGCAGCAGGGTCTGGATCTTGCCGGCGGCGAGCCGCTGCGCCTGCAGGTCGCGCGCCTTGCCGTAGTCGATGAGCAGCGCATCATAGTCCGCATTGTTGAAATGCGCCGCGTTCCAGGCGCCCGAACTCTTCAGCGTCGCGTTGAGGAAGATGTCGGGCGTGCCGCGATGGCCGAAATCGGTGATGCCGAGATTGGAGTCCAGCCACGGCGAGGAGCCGAATGTCGCCGAGCCGTAATAGGCATCCTGCGGCAGCACGTTGAGCTTGATGTCGATGCCGGCCTTTTTCGCGAAATTCTGGATGATCACCGCATAGTCGGGAATGTCGTAGGCGCGCTCGGTGGTCAGCGTCACCTCGAACCCATTGGGCACGCCGGCCTCGCCGAGCAGGCGCTTGGCCTCGGCGATGTCCTGCTTGCGCTGCGGCACCGACGGATCGGCCGAGGGGAAGATCGGCGCGAACGGCGTGTCGTTGCCGACGATGGCGCGGCCCTTGAGCAGGCCCTTGACCACGGCCTCGCGGTCGATGGTCAGCGCCAGCGCGCGGCGGATGCGCTTGTCGGTGAACGGCGCCTGGTCGGTTCTGAGATGCGCCGGATCATGCGAGCTTGCCTGCACGCTGAGCAGCTTGAAGTTGGGGTTGCCCTCGATCGCCAGCTCCAGCCGCGTGGTGCTCGGGATGACGTCGAGCTGGCCGGCCTGCAGCGCCAGAACCTGCGCCTGTTCGTCGTCGAAGAACTTGATCTCGACGCGGTCGGGCAGCGCCTTGTCGCCCCAATAGTCGGGGTTGCGCACGAAGCTGGCGCCTTGCTTGGGGCGGAAGGACTCCAGCCTGAACGGACCGGTGCCGTTGAAAGTCTTCTCGAAATCGCCGGCATAGTCGGCCGGCACGATGACGGCGTTGTAGACGTCGGAGGAGACATAGAACGGGAAGTTGCTGTTGGACTGGTCGAGATCGAAGGCGACCGTCTCGTCGTCGACGACCTTGGCGCCGCCCTTGGAGAGGATGCCCTTATAGGCCGACAAGGCCGAGGAGCCGCTGGCCGGGTCGACAAGCCGTTCGAAGCTTGCAACCACATCCTTGGCGGTCACGGCGCGGCCGTCGTGGAATTTCACGCCTGGCCTCAGCTTGAAGGTCCAGCGCCTGGCGGTCTCGTCGGCTTCCCAGGACAGGGCAAGCTTCGGCTGCAGCCCGTCCTTGGGATCGTCGAGGATGAGATACTCGCCGACCTGGCTGATCACGCCGATGCTGGCCGGATCGGTGATGGTGACGGGATCGATCGCCTTGGTCGGCTGGCCGAGGCCGACGCGCACCGTGCCGCCGGCAGTCGCCGCGCGCGCCGCACCTAGCGTGAACAGCCCCTGCGAGGCGGCAAAGCCGGTGAGGCCGAGAAGCGCCGCGTATTTCAGCAGGTCGCGGCGCTTGAGGAAGCCCTGTGCGTATTCGTCCACCGCGACATTCCAGATG
>NZ_RZSJ01000600.1:0-3705 GCF_003998025.1 Mesorhizobium sp. M8A.F.Ca.ET.021.01.1.1 | reverse complement strand
ATTCAGCGATGCCTTAGCCGAAATGACAGCCTTTTGCGGGTCGACGGTGATCGAGCCATCGGCATTGGTTACGGCCTGTCCCTCGAACGGCTTGGCCAAGGACAGGCCTGTATAGTCGAGCGACACCAGCCAATCGAGCCTCGCGGTATCGACGCCCGACTGCAGCGGAATGTCCGCCTTGACGTGGCCGGTAACGCTGCCGGAAAGATCCTCCGGCAGAAGGCCGACATGGCGCATGGCATTGATCGGTTCATAGGATGCAAGTTCGGCGACAGCGGACGCATCGCCGGCAACGTCGATATCGAGAGCGCCGATGACCGGCGGGCGGTTGGCCGCCTTGACGGTCAATGTCCCGTTGCTGGCCGCAACCACGCGGCCACTGGGCATGAAGACGGTGCCCGAGGACAATGAAATGTCGACGTCGTTGCCGTGGAATCCGACGACGCCCACCGCGTCGCGGATCGGCGGAATGCGGCCGGCCGTGTCGAAGCGCGCCCCCTCGATCTGGAAGCGGCCGAAGACCTCGTCGGCGGAAAGCGGTACCCCATTGCCGAGGCGGTCCGGCACCACCTGGAACTGGAGATTGGCGTCGACCACGCGGCCGCCGAACAAATTGTTCAGCACCCAGAGCCGCGCATTGCGCGCCGAAAACCATGGCCAAAGCTGTTTGACGTGCGAGACCGGCATGTCATGGACGCTGAGCGCCAGATTGATCCCGGGAGCCTTGCCGTCAACGAATTCCACTGTTGAGGTACCAAGCACCTCGCCGGAACCAGAGGACCGAACCGCGATCTGCTCGGCCACCAGTTTACGGCTTTGCGGCTGGTAGACGCCGGCAATCCGCGCCAGGAAGATCAATGCGGGTTCAGGCGATTCCGACGGTGCCAAGGTCGAACCGTCGCTGGTCAGATCGTAACGGTAGGACGGTTCCTCACCCGCTACCCCGGTTGCCGGTTTTGGCCCGATCGAGCCGCCGAAATCGAATGAAGACCGGCCGGTTTTCAGCAGCAACCTGTCCACCTGGATCTTGTTGGAGCCGTAGACAAGCGTCGCATTGACATCGGCATCCGCCGGCAGCAGCCCGCGCGCGCCAAGATCGAGCACCGAGCCGGTGGATGAAAGGGCGGCGGCCAGGCGTGATGCGGTGGTGCCTGAGCCTTCCGATCCCGTCAGCTTCAACGCGACGGCACCAAGCTTCCCGGAGCCGGCAGCGGTGGCGCCGGCATCCGCCAGATTGATGCTGGCATCCAGGCTTGTTACCCGGTGCGCCGCGACATCGCGGATGGCGGCGGCGGCAACCGTGACTGTCCTGCCGTCGACATCCGCCTCGGCGGTGAACTTCATGCCCCCCGGCCCCGACTGAACCACGGTGGCGTCGGCGATCTTGACCAGCTTGATCGATCCGGCGTCGGGCAGCACGAACTCGACATTGCTGAGATCGATCCGGCGCATCGAATCTTCCCGCACGGCATCGAGCGCGCGATGGATATTGCCGAACACCGCGTCCGACAGTTTCTCCGGATCGACGAGGCCGTCCTGGTTGCGCAGCGCCGCGGTCCAGTCGCCGCCGGACGGCATCGCCGCCATGACGACACGGGCATCCGAGATCCTGGCACTGGTCAGCCGCACCTCACCCCATAGCAGCGGCACCAGACGCACGCCAAAGCGCACACGACCGGCATCCGCCATCGGCTTGCCGTCTGATGTCTTCAGGCTGACATCGCTGACCTGGAGGGCGACGAAGCTCGAACTGTCGAGCGTAATGCGCGCGGGCCCGACCGCGACATTGACGTCGACGCCCGCCAGCCTCTCTATGGCGCTCTCCGCCTCGACGCGCAGCCGGTCCGAGCCGATGCCGGAAAGGCCGATGAGATAGACGGTCACCGCGACCAGCAGCATGAACGCGACCAGGCCGGCAAACAGGCGTGAAAGGATGCGAACGCCGCGGCCGATGGCAGCCTGACCGAGAGGCGGGACGCGGCACGCGGACGGCAAAGCCCCCAGGTCGGTGATCTCGTCCCGCCTGAACCTGATCTTCTCGTGCTGCGGTTGCTCCTGATCCACGCAATCTTCCGTTGTACGAATTCGCTCGTGGACGAATCCCCGCTCGACACTATATCGGTGTGGCTTCGCGCGTAACCTCAAACAAGGGCATCGATATGGCCGACCTCGACGTAGGCGATCCCGCGCCGCAATTCGACCTGCCGCGGGACGGTGGCGGATCGCTCAGCCTGGCGGCATCCGCCAGCAAGCCGGTGGTACTCTATTTCTATCCACAGGACGACACGACAAGCTGCACGCAAGAGGCGATCAGCTTCTCACGGCTGAAGCCGGAATTCGAGAAGGCCGGCGCCGTCGTCATTGGCCTGTCGCCCGACAGCGCCAAGAAACACGACAAGTTCAAGTCGAAATACGATCTCACCATCGATCTTGCCGCCGACGAGGAGCGCAAGGTGATCGAGGCCTACCATCTGTGGGTCGAGAAATCGATGTATGGCCGCAAATACATGGGTGTCGAGCGCGCGACGTTCCTGATCGGACGCGACGGACGGATCGCCAGGATTTGGCGCAAGGTCCGCGTCAAGGGCCATGCCGAGGCCGTGCTGGAAGCCGTTCGCGCGCTCTGAACGTCGCCAAAGCCCACCAAAGCAATCGACAATTATGACGCTACTCGTCAGGGGCCTCAGCCTTCGGCTGCCGCCGCGTCCTCCAGGATTTCGAAGCATGGCTCACTTGATCGGCCAGCGCGGCAAGATGGCCACGCAAGCCGCGCGCGCCCATCATCGACGACAGCGTGACTGATTGCGTGGCGAAGCGCCGCTTGAAATCCTCGCCGCCGCAGAGAAAATCAATCGTGGCAAGGCCACGGTCGAACGACCACTGAATATAGTCCATCATCAGCACCATACCCGGCGAGGCGCGCTCGTATTCGGGATCATAGGTGGTGACGAAAGCCATCATCGTGCCGCGCTGCTCGAAATTGATCGAGACGGCGGCGATCTTGTCGTCAAGCTCCAGCACGAAGATGCGCAACAGCCCGAGGTCGGCCAGCACCGAAATAAGCGCGGCGAGAACGGGCGAGCCCTTGTCGAACAGATCCGAGGCGCGACCATGGCGGGCGAGCCAGAGGCGCTTCAACGTCGCGACCCGCTCGAGCACCGGTTCGCGCGGCTCATCCGGATCCAGCAGCCGGAAACGCAATGCGCCGCTTTCTTCCATGAACTTGCGGCCACGACGATAGTTCTGCCGGCCCTTCTTGGACAACGTCTCGAACCATTCCGCCCCACGCTGCCAGGAGCCGCCGACACGATAGCTGATTTCAGTGCGGTGGTTGGGCCGAAGCGCCTTGCCATGGGCCGGTTCCAGCAGGGCATGAACACCGGCATCCGGCAGCAGACGGTTGAGATAGATCAGGTCGAAGCCGCCCTGGTCAAAAACATGCTGCCAGAGGCGGGAGATCGCCCGCGGGTCGCTGTCAGGTGCAACCAGCGCGTCGCCATAGTCACTGTGATCCTTCGCTGCCCATTCGAGTATGCGGATGCCGGAGCGCCTGAAGGTCGCGAGCGCTATCACGCCGTCGAGCCGGTCGCCGTTCCAGGCAAGGCCAATCCTGAGCGCGCGCCGTTCCTGATGCGGGGTGGTTCGCCACCAGGCCGCGATCCAGTCCGGG
Source organism: Mesorhizobium sp. M8A.F.Ca.ET.021.01.1.1 (assembly GCF_003998025.1). Lineage (NCBI taxonomy): Bacteria > Pseudomonadati > Pseudomonadota > Alphaproteobacteria > Hyphomicrobiales > Phyllobacteriaceae > Mesorhizobium > Mesorhizobium sp. M8A.F.Ca.ET.021.01.1.1. The sequence continues at coordinate 35 of NZ_RZSJ01000600.1, read as the reverse complement.
TGCTGGAAGACAAGCCCGCCGGCCCGCTGCCAGAG
>NZ_RZSJ01000005.1:0-44339 GCF_003998025.1 Mesorhizobium sp. M8A.F.Ca.ET.021.01.1.1 | reverse complement strand
ATGTTTTGCCATCCGCAAGCCCGCCGCGAAAGTCTACACCCTGGCCGACTATGTTGCCGAACGCATCATGCTGCCGCTGCAGGCCGATGCGCTGAAAAAGGCCGTCCGCGAGCGGCGCAACATGCTGATCGCCGGCGGCACTTCCTCGGGGAAGACAACACTCGCCAACGCTCTGCTGGCTGAAGTCGCCGAATGCGACGATCGGGTGATCCTGATCGAGGACACACGCGAACTGCAGTGCGCGGCCAGGGACTGCGTTGCCCTGAGAACAAGGCGGGGCTCGGTCACCCTTGCCGATCTCGTGCGCTCGACGCTGAGGCTCAGGCCGGACCGCATCATCGTGGGCGAGGTGAGGGGCGCGGAAGCGCTCGACATGCTGAAGGCATGGAACACCGGGCACCCAGGCGGCATCGCTACCGTACACGCCAATTCCGCGCGCTCGGCTCTCTATCGCATTGAGCAACTCGCCCAGGAAGCGGTGGTCACCGTTCCCCGCCGGCTCATCGCTGAGGCGATAGATCTGATCGTCTTCATAGCGGGACGCGGCTCGTCGCGCCACATCGACGCAATCGCCGAGGTCACCGGTCTCGACGGCAGCGGCGATTACGCCGTTGCCCCGCTCACGCTTTCGCAACTCCAGCAGCTTTGAAAGGCCTTCCTCATGCGCAAGAAGCTTCGCTTTCTTTCGTCCACAGCGCTCGCGTTTCTTAACACGGCCCCGGTTTATGCCGCCGGCTCCGGCATGCCGTGGGAGCAGCCGCTGCAGCAGATCCTGGAGTCCGTGCAGGGACCGGTCGCCAAGATCGTTGCGGTGATCATCATTATCACCACCGGCCTGACGCTTGCCTTCGGCGACACCGCCGGTGGTTTTCGGCGCCTGATTCAGATCGTCTTCGGTCTGTCAATCGCCTTCGCGGCATCGAGCTTCTTCCTCTCCTTCTTCTCCTTCGGTGGTGGGGCGCTCGTCTGATGGCCGCCGGGGAGCAGCATATCGAGGGCTTCGCAGTACCGGTCCACCGGGCGCTGACCGAGCCGATCCTGCTCGGCGGGGCTCCGCGCGCGGTGGCGATCCTCAACGGTACAGTGGCCGCGGCCATTGGCTTCGGCTTGCAGCAATGGATTGCTGGTCTGGTGCTTTGGATCGCAGGCCACTCGTTAGCGGTGTTTGCCGCAAGACGCGATCCGGACTTCGCCAGCGTGCTTGTGCGCCACCTACGTCTGAAGGGGTGGCTTGCATGCTGAACCTTTCGGAATATCGAAGCAAAGCCGACCGGCTTGCCGACCATCTACCCTGGGCTGCCTTGGTGGCGCCCGGCATCGTGCTCAACAAGGACGGCAGCTTTCAGCGGACGTTGCGGTTCCGCGGCCCGGATCTCGAAAGTGCGACGGAGGCTGAACTCGTCGGCATTTGCGCCCGGGCGAACAATGCTCTCAGACGCCTTGGCTCTGGCTGGGCATTGTTCTTTGAGGCCGAGCGCACAGAAGCGCTGGGCTATCCGAACTCGCATTTTCCTGACGCCGCGTCGTGGCTGGTCGACGAAGAACGCCGCGCTGCTTTCGAGGGGAAGGTAGCGCACTACGAGAGCCGCTATCATCTGACCTTGGTGTTTATGCCACCGCCGGACGCCCAGGCGCGCGCAGAAAGCGCGCTCGTCGACTCTCATTATTCCCGAGGAGAAAGAGACTGGCGCCAGGATCTGGCGAGGTTCCGTGACGAGACCAACCGCGTGCTCGATCTCTTCTCGGGTTTCATGTCCGAAGTACGCGTCCTCGATGATGCTCAGACGTTGACCTACCTCCACGGCACGATTTCGCCTCGTCGCCATCCTATCATGGCCCCGGAAACGCCGATATATCTGGATGCAATCCTGGTCGATGCGCCGCTTACCGGTGGCCTGGAGCCGATGCTGGGTGAGCAGCATCTTCGCACACTGACCATCCTCGGCTTTCCGAACCTCACCCGGCCCGGAATCCTCGATACCCTCAATCATCAGGATTTCGCCTATCGCTGGATGACGCGCTTCATTCCGCTCGAGAAAACGGAAGCCACGAAGACGCTGACGCGATTGCGCCGGCAGTGGTTTGCCAAGCGCAAATCGATCGTGGCAATCCTACGCGAGGTCATTACCAACGAGCCGGTCCCGCTTGTCGATAACGATGCCGACAACAAGGCGCTCGATGCCGACGAAGCCCTTCAGGCATTGGGCGGTGATCATGTGAGTTTCGGCTATCTCACCACCACCGTGACGGTGTGGGGCGAGGATCGCCAAGCCGCTGCAGAGAAGCTTCGCGCGGTCGAGCGCATCATCAATGGGCTCGGCTTCACCACGATCCGAGAAGGCGTCAATGCGGTCGAGGCTTGGCTCGGCTCATTGCCTGGCCATGTCTACGCTAACGTTCGCCAACCGCTCGTTCATACATTGAACCTTGCCCATCTCATGCCGCTGTCGTCGGTTTGGGCCGGTCCTGCGACAAACGAGCATCTCGCGAAAGTCACCCAAACCGAAGCGCCACCGCTTTTCGTTGCCGAGACCAGTGGGTCGACACCGTTTCGGCTTTCCACCCACGTCGAAGATGTCGGCCACATGCTGGTTGTTGGTCCGACCGGCGCCGGCAAGTCGGTTCTGCTTGCTCTGATTGCTCTGCAGTTCAGGCGCTATGCCGGCGCCCAGGTTTATGTCTTCGACAAAGGCAATTCGGCCCGTGCTGCAACACTTGCCATGGGTGGAGAACACCACGCGCTAGGAGCGGACGGTTCCCTTGCCTTTCAGCCACTGCGCAGCATCAACGACCAGGCTAGCCGAAGCTGGGCGGCCGAATGGATCGCCAGCCTTGTTGCCCACGAGAACGTCACCGTCACGCCGGAGGTGAAGGAGGCTATTTGGTCAGCGCTGGCCAGCCTTGCCACCGCGCCGGCGCAGGAACGCACACTGACCGGTCTTTCGGTCCTGCTTCAATCCAATGCGCTGAAGACCGCATTGATGCCCTACACGCTCGACGGTCCCTTCGGCCGCCTGCTCGATGCCGATCATGATGGGCTGGCCTTGTCGGATGTGCAGTGTTTCGAGACCGAGGAGTTAATGCACAGCCAAGGCGCTTTGCTGCCGGTGCTTACCTATCTGTTCCAGCGACTTGAGGAACGGTTCGACGGACGGCCCACGCTGATCATGCTCGACGAGGCGTGGGTCTATCTCGACAATCCGCTGTTCGCCGCCCGCATCCGCGAATGGCTGAAGGTGCTGCGAAAGAAGAACGTGTCGGTTGTCTTCGCTACGCAGTCGCTGGCTGATATCGCGGGCTCTGGCATAGCGCCGGCAATCATCGAAAGCTGCCCGCAGCGCATTTTCCTTCCCAATGATCGTGCCGTGGAACCCCAGGCGCGCACAGCCTACGAGCGCTTCGGTTTAAGCGAGCGGCAGATCGAATTGATCGCCCGCGCCACGCCGAAGCGTCAGTATTATCTGCAATCGCGCCGCGGCAACCGTCTGTTCGAGCTCGAGCTTGGCCCCATCGCTCTTGCGCTTTGCGGTGCTTCCGATCCGGCCACGCAGACTCTGATCGACAGGATCATGTCCGAAGACGGGCAAGGCAGCTTTGCCTCGCAGTTCCTGATCGCGCGCGGCCTCGATTGGGCCGGCGAACTTCTCAAGCAATTCCCTCAACCAGACAAGGAGCAATTCTCATGATGCGGCGACGCCTTCTCTCCGGCCTGATCACCGTTTCCCTGATCGCCAAGCCTATGGCCGACTATGTGCAGCCCGCGTACGCCCTTATCGTGTTCGATCCGTCCAATTATGCGCAGAACGTGCTGACGGCCGCGCGCGCATTGGAGCAGATCAACAACCAAATCCAGTCGCTGCAGAATCAGGCGACCATGCTGCAGAACATGGCGCGCAATCTTCAGCGTCTGGATTTCTCTTCCGTTGGCCAACTCACCGGTTCGCTCCATCGCATCGACGGCTTGATGGACCAGGCGAGTGGCCTCAGCTTTGATCTGGGCAAGCTTCAAGACCAGTGGCGCAGCCAATATCCGGAAAGCTACGACGCCACGATCAAAGTCAGCGATGTGGCGAGTGCTGCGCGGGAGCGTTGGCAAACCGCCATGCAGGCGTTCCGCCAGACCATGGGTGTCCAGTCGCAAATCGTCGAGAACGTCCGCGCCGACGGCGATCTGCTCGCCGATCTCGTCAACCGCAGCCAAGGGGCGGCCGGTGCGCTTCAGGCAAGCCAGGCCACCAACCAGCTGATGGCGCTTTCGACAAAACAGCAGATGCAGATCCAGACGCTGCTCGCAACGCAGTTTCGAGCTGAGGCCGAGGATGCCGCCCGCAAGGCCCAGTCAGACGAAGCCGCCCGCGAGATGACGAAGCGGTTCTTGGGTACCGGCTCGGCTTATCCCGGCAATTAATCACGAGTTCATCACGACGAGAAAGGCAGCGGCATGAACGACCTTGGCGTCATCGATCGCTTCATGGAGACCTTCATCCGCTACATCGACAGCGGGTTCGGTCTGCTATCGGGCGACCTCGCCTTCCTCACTACCATTCTGATCGGCATTGACATCACACTTGCCGGCCTGGCGTGGGCGCTCGGCGACGAAACCAGCGTTCTCGGCCGGCTTGTCCGCAAGGTGCTCTATGTTGGCGTCTTCGCCTTCATTCTGAACAATTTCAAGAACCTCGCCGATATCGTTTATCGTTCTTTTGCCGGTCTCGGGATTAAGGCGTCGGCCGGCAATCTGTCGGCAGACAATCTCTTGCGCCCGGGCCGCATTGCCGCGACCGGTTTCGAAGGTGCTTGGCCAATGCTTGACCAAGCCAGTCAGCTCCTGGGCTTCCCGGAAATCTTCGGCAACGCACTGACCATCTTCGTGCTGCTGATGGCCTGGTTCCTGGTTATCATCGCCTTCTTCATCCTTTCCATCCAGCTTTTCATCACCATCCTAGAGTTCAAGCTCACCACGCTGGCAGGTTTTGTTTTGGTTCCATTCGCACTTTGGAACCGTTCAGCGTTCCTGGCCGAACGCGTGCTCGGCCATGTTATCTCGTCAGGCATCAAGGTGATGGTGCTCGCCGTCATTGTCGGTATCGGCTCCACGCTCTTCGGGGAGTTCGCTTCCGCATTGCAAGGCAAGGAGCCGGATCTTGCCGGTGCCATGTCCCAGGTACTGGGCGCACTGGCACTGCTTGGCCTTGGCATTTTTGGGCCGGGGATCGCGTCGGGTCTTGTCTCAGGCGCACCGCAGCTTGGGGCGGGCGCCGCCCTCGGCACGACCGCGGCGGCAGCGGGTGTATCACTCGTTGCTGGAGGCACAGCATTTGCTGGCGCGCGTATGGCAACCAGCGGCGGTCTCGCCGCCATCCGAGCCGGCACAACAATGGGATCGGCTGCTTCCACGTCATGGCAGATCGGGCGCGCAACCTCGCCCGACGCTGGCCTCTCCGGTGTGGCTGCTGGAATGCATGGTGTAACCAGTGCAGCTGGCGGCGCCGCTATACGCATAGCGCGATCCGCCACTGCAAGTGTTGGGCGCAACGCCGATGCCGGGCGCGATGCCGCGTGGACCGCGACCGGCGGCGCGCCGACAGCGTCAATGACCGAACGCTCTGCCGGTTCGGCCACTGTTTCGGCGCCGACGTGGGCAAGGCGCCTACGTTCTGAACAGACCGCCCGGGCAAATCGCCACGCTGCCATGCAAGCTGTCCGAGACGGAGACCGGCCGGGAGGCAGCGCCAACCCCTCTCTCAACGACAAGGATGACTAGATGCTCTTCAAGCGACCCGTGCACCGTTACGGCAAAACACCCGAACCGGTCACGCCGTATCAAAAAGCCGCCCAACTGTGGGACGAGCGCATCGGCTCATCTCGACTGCAGGCCAGGAACTGGCGGATCATGGCCCTTGGCTGCCTGGCCTTGGCGACCGGGCTTTCCGGCGGACTCGTATGGCAGTCGATGCAAAGCCGTGTCGTGCCTTATGTCGTCGAGGTCGATGGCTTCGGCGAGACGCGCGCCGTCGCGCCGGCGGTCCGGAATTATGAGCCCTCGGATGCTCAGATCGCCTGGCATCTCGGCCGCTTCATCCAGAATGTCCGTTCCGTTTCCACCGATCCGGTTTTGGTTCGGCAGAACTGGTTGGCAGCGTACGACTTTGCTAGCGATCGCGCAGCGCTCTTCCTCAACGAATACGCCAAGGCGAACGACCCCTTCGGTCAGATCGGAACGCGCAGTGTTTCGGTACAGGTCACCAGCGTGGTCAGAGCCTCCGAAAGTTCATTCCAGGTCAAATGGACCGAGCAGGTGTTTGAGCGCGGAAGCCTTGCCAGCACGATGCGCTGGACTGCGATCCTCACGATCGTGATCCGCTCGCCAAGCAATACGGATCAGCTGCGCAAGAATCCGCTCGGCGTCTTCATCAATGCCATTGACTGGTCACGCGAGCTCGACAGCGCCGTCCCAGCCCCCCTTTCTCCGACGGAGTCCACCAATGAAAGGTAAAATGTCACCGATTCGTGCCGTGCTGATCCTATCGGTGTCGGCAGCGGTCGTTTCCGCTTGTGCATCGAAGAAGGTGCCGCCGCCTGAGATTTCCTATGACGCTGCCGACTTCAAACCGGCCGCGATCGAAAAAGCGCCGGAGAGGCCGATTAGAATTGTCGAGGTGCCAAAACCACTGCCGCTGCCTGGCCAAATGCAGCCCGAGCCCGGCAAGGCCGAGGACAAGCGCCCTCCTGAAGAACGCGTCGCTGATGCCAACAAAGCCGCGACCCAGCAACCCACCAAGTACGGGTATGTTAATGCAGTGCAAGTCTACCCCTTCACCGATGGCGCGCTTTATCAACTCTATGCCGCGCCGGAGCGCGTGACCGACATCGCTCTGCAGCCGGGCGAGAAACTAACCGCCGTGTCGGCTGGCGACACCGTGCGCTGGGTCATTGGCGATACCGCAAGCGGCACCGGTGACAATCAGCGCACCCATGTTCTGGTAAAACCCTTCGCGCCGGGTCTTGCCACCAATGTCGTCATTACGACGGACCGGCGGACCTATCATTTGCAGCTTCAAAGCACCGAGAAGACCGCAATGGCGGCAATCTCCTGGACCTACAGCCAAGACCAGATCATCGCGCTTCGCCAGCGCAATGCTCAAGCCGAGGCAGTTACACCGGTCGCGTCGAACATCGCGCTCGAAAACCTTCGCTTTCGCTACTCAATCAGTGGCGACACACCGCCCTGGAGACCGACGCGAGCCTTCGACGACGGCAGCAAGGTCTATATTGAGTTCCCTCGTCGCATAGATCAGGGCGAGGCGCCACCACTCTTCATCGTCGGCGCAGATGGGAGCAGCGAGCTCGTCAACTATCGCGTGCGCGGCAACTATTACATCGTCGATCGGCTCTTCGCCGCGGCCGAACTTCGCCTCGGCACCAAGCGGCAGCAGGTGATCCGCATCAGCAGGATTGACGGCAGGCAACCGCAACGGCGGATCTCGCTCTTTCGCGGCAGCCGGCGAGGTGAGGGCTCATGATCGAAAATTCCCGCTCTGGCATCCCGCCGAAACTGGATCCCGAGGAACTGCAGCTTCGGGCCTCTCCCCGCCGCGTGGTGCGGTTCAGGCGCGGTGTGATCATCGCTATCGCAGCGCTCGGATCCGGCGCTGTCTTCGGCGTTACCATGATCGCCCTCCAGGGGCCGGCCCTTCGCATCAGGGATCAGGCGGAAGATCTCTACAACACTGAGCGCAAACCAACCGCCGAGGGACTCGATACGCTTCCCCATGACTATTCCGGCATGAAGCCAAAGCCTCCCGTCCTTGGGCTACCTTTGCCGGGCGACCTCGGCCGCCCCATCCTCGAGCGGCAGCGCCAGCTCGGCATCGTGCCGGGCCAAGACATCTCGGCCGAGGAGCAGCGTCTAGCGCAGCAGGCGATCGAAGCGCGTGAATCGCGGGTGCTTTTCCGCGTCGAAAATCGAGCTCAACAGACAGATGTCGGAGAGAGCGTGCAAACTGCTCAGCATCCATTTGAGGCGCTTCCCCAATCCGAAGCAGGACGCGCGTCAGCCTCGGTGGCGGCGGCGGAAGGCGACCAGAACAATCAGCAGCGAAAGCTTGATTTTCTCAGCCAGCGGAGCACTGGCGGGATCTACAATCCGCATGCGCTTCAGACGCCGATCTCGCCATATCAACTGATGGCTGGCAGCGTGATTGCCGCCAGCCTGATCACCGGCATCAATTCCGATTTGCCGGGCCTTGTCGTCGCGCAAGTCACCGAAAATGTGCACGACACGGTCACGGGCAACATATTGCTGATTCCGCAGGGCTCACGTCTTATCGGCGTCTACGACAGCGTCGTCGCGTTCGGGCAAAAGCGAGCGCTGCTGGTCTGGCAGCGCATTCTGCTGCCCGACGGCTCGTCGGCCGAAATCGACAATCTGCCCGCGAGCGACACCGCCGGCTACGCAGGGCTGGAAGACAAAGTCGATTTCCACACTTGGCAGATGATCAAGGGAGTGGCGCTTGCCACATTGCTCGGTGTCGGCACAGAATTCAGCCTCGGCGAAAACGAGAGCGATCTGGTCAAGGCGATCCGGGAATCAGCCCAGCAGAACGCCAGTCGAGCCGGCCAGCGCATCACCGAAAAAAACCTCAATATCCAGCCCACCATCGTCGTCCGCCCAGGTTGGCCACTGCGCGTCATCGTGCACAAGGACATCGTGCTGCGGCCATACGCCAGTTGAGCAGGAGTTATCATGGCTGACCTGAAACTTGGAAAACTTCCGGACCGAACAGCTTCGAAGATCACCATTACCGTCAGCGCGGAGCTGAGCCAAACACTCAAGGAGTATGCTGCACTTTACCGTCAGACCTATGGTCAGTCTGAAACCGTGGCAGAACTCATCCCTTTCATGCTGGCGGCGTTTCTGGAAGGCGACCGAGCCTTTGCCAGGGCCAGAAAAGAACGTCTGCCGACGGAGCTTGCCGGAAAATCGTGACTCCTCCGCTAGGGCAGCTGGAACATTGCCTAGCTGTCGCGACCTACCTGCTCCTCGCGAAGCATAGGATCAAACCCCTTGGAATGTAGGTATGCGCAAGAGAGGATGTGGAAGGAGATACCGCGCAACAGCCTAAGTTTGCATTTTCGATTTGATGCGGTAGTCGCCTATGAGCGGTCAAAACGAACGCAGCTGGTTCGCCGATCGACCAAACGGCGAGCGCACTGTGCTTTGCTCAGACCGCCACCGAGTGCCTCGCCGTTCCCCCTTTGAAATATGTATCGAACTTGGCCGCGATGGTTCGAATGAAGGGGCGACTTTCAGTCCGTACGAGGAAACTGTCACCATCGAATTCAAGCGCTCGGGCAGGATCGTGGAGTGCGATGGACCTCGAGCGATGAAGGAGCTGCTCGCCGGCTTTGCCGAACCGCTCCACCAGATCGACTGCCGAGAAGGCAAAATCACACATCAGCCGCTCGATGATCCAGCCACGGACGCGATCGTCGTCGGAAAGGGCAACGCCGCGGACGGCAGCCAACCCGCCATCCGCAACCATGCGCCCGTACCCGGCAGTCGAAGCCATGTTTTGCACGTAGCCTTGGCGAAAACGACCGATGGACGAAGGGCCAAGTCCGATCAGTGTCGGGCAGCGATCCTCAGTGTAGCCCTGAAAATTGCGATGCAAAACCCCTGCGCGGGCCGCTATGGCCAGCGCATCGTCGGGCTTCGCGAAATGATCGAGTCCTATTGCCTCATATCCCTTGGCGACAATTGCCCGCGCCGCGAGTTGAGATTGGGCGAAACGCTCAGTGGGACTCGGCAGCCATGCCTCGTCGATCATCGTCTGATGCTTCTTGAACCAGGGCACATGTGCGTAGCCGAACAGGGCCATCCGGTCTGGCTCCAAGGTCAGTGCCTGCGCCACCGTGGAACAGATCGTCTCGCGTGTCTGATTCGGGAGCCCGTAGAGCAGGTCCAGATTGACCGATTCGACGCCCCGCGAACGAACCCCGTCGACGACTGCCTTGGTCTGCAAAAAACTCTGCTCACGATTAATTGCTTTTTGCACTTGCGGATCGAAATCCTGCACGCCGAGGCTCGCCCGGGTTACGCCGATTTGAGCAAGTGCATCAAGGCGCGCCTTGTCCATGTCGTTGGTTTCGATTTCGATGCTGACCGTAGCATCCGGGAGAAAGTCGAAGCTGTCCCGCAAGGCCGCTCCAAGAGCAACCATATCATCGGGCCTCAGAATAGTTGGCGAACCGCCACCGAAGTGGATTGCACGGACATGTGCCTTGCCGCTCAGCAGACCGGCAATCGTGACGATTTCGGCATTCAGCGAGCGCAGATAAGCGGCCACCGGCTCATATTGGTGCGTCTGCTTGGTGTGGCAGGCGCAGAACCAGCAGAGCTTGTCGCAGTAAGGAATGTGCAGGTACAGCGAGATTTCGTCGCCGCTTTCCAGCGTCTCCAACCAGCCACGGTAAATGGCAGCATCGATCCCCGAATGGAAATGCGGCGCCGTCGGATAGCTGGTGTAGCGTGGGACGTTCTCGCTGAGTTTGACAGCTATTTCCGATTGCATCTCGCGTTCACCGTGTTGCCCGCCGGAACACTGCACGCATCGCTGAAGCAGACCCTGATCTCGATCAGCCGCGCTCATGGACAAACCGCCGCAGGATTTCTCTACCCTGGATGGGTATCCTGCCGGCAGTTAGGATCGGGTAAGGCGAACGCATGACCTTTCGGCAAGACATTCATAGTTCCGGCATTCCTGTTCTTTGCTTCCCTTGCGAGGCACGGCGTCGCGGTGTCTGCGGTGCGCTCGATCCAGACAATTTGGTTGGGCTCGCCAAGACTTGCTCGCGTCGCCGGATCGAGTCAGGAATGGAGTTGACCGGCGAGGCACAGAACGTCGACAGCTACTCCAACGTGCTTTCAGGCGTTGTAAAGCTATCAAAGAGCCTGTCGGATGGGCGCCAGCAGATCGTCGGTCTCCAGTTTGCACCGGATTTTCTGGGACGTCCTTTCAAGGTGGAAAGCTCGATCAATGCGGAAGCGGCAACAGCAGTCACGCTGTGTTCGTTTCCGCGAGCGGCCGTCGAACGGATGATGAAGGCGTCACGGGAATTCGAGCATCGCCTGCTCAAACAGACGCTGAATGAACTCGATGAGGCGCGCGAGTGGATGGTGACGCTGGGGCGCAAGACAGCTCCGGAAAAGGTAGCGACTTTTCTCCTCATGATGGCCCGGAATATCGATTCCAGTCTCGATGCGGCTTCCGGGTCGGCGTCCTTCGATCTGCCGCTGACGCGTGTCGAAATGTCTGATTTCCTTGGAATCACCAACGAGACCGTGAGCCGCCAACTGACGCGATTGCGGGCTGACGGGGTGATTCGGATTGAGAACGCACGCCATGTGACGGTGGACAGCATAAGCCGTCTGGAGAAGCGCTGTGGCGGCGGACGCGAGCGGCCCTAAGCGGCGAGGCCATGTCGCATGACTCCGGGGCGGGCCGTGTTTGCCTTTTAATGCGATGTTGCCGCGCCTTCGACGAAGCGGCGTCACGGTCGAGACAAACAGCTTTCGGGCTTTGATAGGAACGTGACCAATCGCCAGGTGTGTTTCGGCACATACCGGCGAAGCATGGTCCTTAATCTGCCACGGCTCGGCGGAACGATCGCGTTCGTTTCCAATGGGATCCGAACAACGTTTGGCAGGGCATCGGCAATAGCATCCAACGCGCGCAGGGCCTCAGCTTTCGCCTCAGCGATCGCGTCTGCGCCCGCCCAACCCAGGGAACGCCTTCCATGAGGGGGGTGAGCCCGCGCTGCGTTCCTCGTTCATTCGCCACCTGCTGATTGCGCCGCCGACACAAAATCTTGCGGCCTGACATAGATCAGGGCGAGGGGGCGGCGGCTGCGCGATTAGTGCGCTGCGGATTTGGCATCCACCAGATTCGAGATCGGGATCTGCAATGAAATTCGGCACAGAGATCGTCCTTCTAAGCGTGTTCGCTTTTGCGGCCCTGGTGGCCGCCGGCTTCGGCGTGGATGAACCTTTCCGCCGACACATGTGGGTGTTGTTCTTCGCAGTGGCTGGTTTCACTGCGATCCTGTTGCGCAACACGGAGTTCAAGCCAGCAGCTCCGATTGACCCATCCGCTTACATGGATGGTCCGATCCGCTACGGCGCGATCGCCACCGTGTTCTGGGGTGTCGTCGGCATGCTGGTCGGCGTGGTGATCGCGCTGCAGCTCGCCTACCCCGATCTCAACATCCAGCCCTGGTTCAATTTCGGTCGTTTGCGGCCGTTGCACACATCCGGTGTCGTCTTCGCCTTCGGCGGCAACGCGCTGCTTTGCACGTCTCTGTATGTCGTGCAGCGCACCTGCCGCGCCCGCCTCTTCGGCCGTGATCTGGCCTGGTTCGTCTTCTGGGGCTACCAGCTGTTCATCGTCATGGCCGCGACCGGCTACCTGCTCGGCATCACCGAGGGCCGCGAGTACGCCGAACCCGAATGGTATGTGGATGTCTGGCTGACCATCGTCTGGGTCGCCTACCTCATTCTGTTCCTTGGCACGATCCTGAAGCGCAAGGAACCGCATATCTACGTGGCCAACTGGTTCTACCTGTCGTTCATCGTCACCATCGCGATGCTGCATGTGGTCAACAACCTGTCCATACCAGTCTCGTTCCTGGGCTCCAAGAGCTACTCCGCCTTTTCAGGGGTCCAGGACGCCTTGACGCAATGGTGGTACGGCCACAACGCGGTCGGCTTCTTTCTCACCGCCGGCTTCCTCGGCATGATGTATTATTTCGTGCCCAAGCAGGCGAACCGGCCAGTCTATTCGTACCGGCTGTCGATCGTCCATTTCTGGGCGATCATCTTTCTCTACATCTGGGCCGGGCCGCATCACCTGCACTACACCGCCTTGCCCGATTGGGCGCAGACGCTCGGCATGGTGTTCTCGATCATGCTGTGGATGCCGTCCTGGGGCGGCATGATCAACGGCCTGATGACGCTGTCCGGCGCCTGGGACAAGCTGCGCACCGATCCGATCATACGCATGATGGTGATGGCCGTCGCCTTCTATGGCATGTCGACCTTCGAAGGCCCCATCATGGCGATCCGGGCGGTCAATTCGCTGTCGCATTATACCGACTGGACGATCGGCCACGTCCATTCGGGCGCGCTCGGCTGGGTTGGCATGATCTCGTTCGGCGCAATCTACTACATGGTGCCGAAGCTCTGGAACCGGCAACGGCTCTACTCGTTGCGGCTGGTCACCTGGCATTTCTGGCTGGCGACACTTGGTATCGTTGTCTACGCCGCGGTGATGTGGGTATCCGGCGTCATGCAGGGCCTGATGTGGCGCGAATACGACGAGCAGGGCTTCCTGGTCTACTCCTTCGCCGAGACCGTCGCCGCCATGCACCCCTACTATGTCATGCGCGCCATCGGTGGGGCCATGTACCTCTCCGGCGCGCTGATCATGGCCTGGAACATCACCAGGACCATCCTCGGCCACCAGCGCGAGGAGGAGCCGATGCCGAGCCCCGTCGCCATCCGACCTGCGCGATCAGGAGCCAGGTAATGGGCTTGATGGACAAACACGCAATCATCGAGAAGAACGCCACGCTTCTTCTCGTTGGCTCGCTGCTCGTGGTGACGGTCGGCGGCATCGTCGAGATCGCGCCTCTCTTCTATCTCGACAATACGATCGAGAAGGTGGAAGGCATGCGCCCCTATTCGCCGCTCGAACTTGTCGGGCGCAACATCTATATGCGCGAGGGCTGCTACCTCTGTCATAGCCAGATGATCAGGCCGTTCCGCGACGAAGTTGAGCGCTATGGCCACTACAGCCTAGCTGCCGAGTCCATGTACGATCACCCCTTCCAGTGGGGATCGAAGCGCACCGGGCCGGATCTCGCCAGAGTTGGCGACCGCTACTCGAATGCATGGCATGTCGCGCATCTTACCGACCCGCGCTCGGTGGTGCCGGAATCGATCATGCCGAGCTATGGGTTCCTGAAAGACACGCCGATCGACGTGAAGGATTTCTCAACGCATCTGGTCGCCAACAGGCTTGTAGCCGTCCCTTACACCGATGACATGATCGTCCACGCCAATGCGGATCTGGCGGCGCAGGCCGATCCCAATGCCGACACATCAGGCCTTGAGGCGCGTTACCCAAAAGCCAAGATCGGCGACTTCGACGGCAACCCGCAACAGGTCACCGAAATGGATGCCCTGCTCGCCTACCTGCAGATGCTTGGCACACTGGTCGACTTCAAAAATTACGACGAAGCCGCCGGCTACCGCTGAGGAGAACGCTGATGACCTACAATTTGATGCGGGCGTTTGCCGACAGCTGGGGCCTGGTTGCGATGGCGCTGTTCTTCGTGGGGTGCATCGCCTTTGCCCTACGCCCCGGCAGCCGAAGGCTGGCCGACGAAGCGGCCCGCATTCCGCTCGAGGACGAGTGATCATGAGCGACGAGCATATCGATGAAATCTCTGGCGTCTCGACCACCGGCCACGAATGGGATGGCATCCGGGAGCTGAACAACCCGCTTCCCAGATGGTGGGTTATCACCTTTTACGTCACCATTGTCTGGGCGATAGGCTACACCATCGCCTATCCAGCATGGCCTCTGTTGCACTCGGCGACGAAGGGTGTGCTCGGCTATTCCAGCCGCAACGAGGTCAGGAACGAGCTGACTGCGGCTGAGGCCGCCAAGGGCAAATATATCTCGGCGGTGGAGTCCAAGAGCGTCTCGGAGATCTCCGCGGACGACGGCCTGCGCGAATTCGCAATCGCCGCCGGTGGCGCCGCTTTCAAGGTCAATTGCGTACAATGTCACGGCTCCGGCGCCCAAGGTTCCAAGGGCTTTCCCAATCTCAACGACGACGACTGGCTATGGGGCGGCAAGGCCGAGCAGATCCAGCAGACGATTACGCACGGCATCCGCTTCGCATCCGATCCGGACACGCGCCTGTCGGAAATGCCGGCCTTCGGCGACATCATTACCGCCGACCAGATCGCACAAGTCAGCGCCTACGTGGCCAGCCTTTCCGGCAAGGTCCGCGATGCAAGTCTGATCCAACCCGGCGCCAAGGTCTTTGCCGAGAACTGCGTCGCCTGTCACGGCGACAATGCAAAAGGCAACAGGGAATTCGGCGCCCCCGACCTGACCGATGCGATCTGGCTCTATGGATCCGGTGAGACAGCCATCGCCGCACAGGTCCGTGCGCCAAAACAGGGCGTCATGCCGGCCTGGGTTGGCCGTCTCGGCGAGATCAAGGTCAAGGAACTTGCAGTTTATGTCCATTCGCTTGGCGGCGGAGAATAGGAATGGAAGTCCTATTCTTCGGTCCCCCCTGCCAAGCGGACGAGGCCCGGCGTGAGCCGGGCCTCGACACCATCCCTAATGCGATCTGCACAACCCGGCAAGGCTATCCTACCGCGAGGCTTTACGACAGGTGCCCCTGACATTGGCTGGGAAAGTGGAGTTGCACATGCGTGATAAGACGCAGTTGACACGGCTCGAAACAGAAACTGTCAATTCCGCCAAAACCCGCAAGCCGCTTTATGCCGCGCGTCAAAAGATCTTTCCGAAGCGCGCCTCGGGCAACTTTCGTCGCTTCAAATGGCTGGTGATGACGATCACACTTGGCATCTACTACCTGGCTGCGTGGCTGCCTTGGGCTCGCGGTCCATTTGCCCCGGACCAGGCAGTCCTGCTCGATCTCGCGAACCGGCGCTTCTACTTCTTCTTCATCGAGATATGGCCCCAGGAATTCTTCTATGTGGCCGGCCTCCTGGTCATGGCGGGCGTCGGTCTTTTCCTGATCACCTCGACTGTCGGCCGTGCCTGGTGCGGCTATGCATGCCCTCAGACGGTGTGGGTCGATCTGTTCCTCGTCGTCGAACGTGCGATCGAGGGGGACCGCAACGCCCGCATGAAACTTGACGCAGGTCCCTGGACCGCGCGCAAGCTCATGCTGCGTGTGTCCAAGCACACCATCTGGCTGGTCATAGGGGCGGCGACTGGCGGCGCCTGGATCTTCTACTTTGCCGATGCACCGACGCTGCTCGGCGAGCTCTTCACCGGCACTGCGGCGCCCGTCGCCTACATCACTGTCGCCGTCCTGACGGCTACCACCTACACGTTCGGCGGTCTGATGCGCGAACAGGTCTGCACCTATATGTGCCCGTGGCCCCGCATCCAGGCGGCCATGCTCGATGAAAATTCCCTCACTGTCACCTACAATGACTGGCGCGGCGAACCGCGTTCGCGCCACGCCAAGAAGGTGCTGGCCGCAGGCCAGCCCGTGGGCGACTGCGTCGACTGCAATGCCTGTGTCGCGGTCTGCCCGATGGGGATAGACATTCGCGACGGCCAGCAGCTCGAATGCATCACTTGCGCGCTCTGCATCGACGCCTGTGACGGCGTCATGGACAAGCTCGGCAAGGAGCGTGGGCTGATCGCCTATGCGACGCTCTCCGACTACAACGCCAACATGATGCTGGCGACTGCAGGCGGGTCCAGCTCAGTCAATCCATCGCTGATCAGGACCGCTGATGGCCTGTTCTCCGACAAGGTGGCGCATTTTCACATCCGCAAGATCTTTCGGCCGCGCACCTACGTCTACATGGGCTTGTGGTCGCTGATCGGCCTCGGCCTGCTCTATTCGCTGCTGACGCGCGATCGGCTCGAACTGAACGTATTGCATGATCGCAATCCCCAGTTCGTCACGCTGACCGACGGATCCATCCGCAATGGCTATACCGTCAAGCTGCTCAACATGATCCCCGAGCCGAGGACGATCGTCGTAACCATGCAGGGCCTTGAAGGCGCTGACATGGTCGTCGTCGGCGACGACATCCCCGCAGGCCGTTCCTTCGCCATTCCGGTCGAACCCGACCGCCTGAAAATGCTGAGGGTCTTCGTTCGCCAGCCGGCGGACCAGATCCGCGCTCCGGCACAGACCTTCAAGTTCCGCGTCGAGGACAGAGCCAGCTTTGAGTCGAACGAGTACACCGCCACCTTCAACGCGCCGGAGCCCCTCAGATGACTGCCAATGTACAAAAGCCTCGTGAATTCACCGGCAGGCACATGCTGGTCATCATCCTGGCCTTTTTCGGCGTGGTCATCGCAGTCAATCTGACCATGGCAACGCTCGCCAGCACAAGCTGGACTGGCCTCGTCGTCGAAAACACCTATGTGGCGAGCCAGCAATTCAACAAGAAGGCCGAGGAAGGACGGGCGCAGGCAGCACTTGGCTGGACCGGCAAGCTGACCATCGCATGGGGCGAAGTTCGCTATGGCCTCGCCGACGTCGCCGGCAAGCCGGTTCCCTTGCACGGCGTCAAGGTGCTGTTTCGCCATCCCGCGTACGAGAAGGAGGACAAGTCGGTCACCCTCGCACCCGCCTCGGGCCAGGAATTCGCAGCCCAGCACATGCCGAAGGACGGCGTCTGGATTGTCGAAGTCGACGCCGACGCCGGTCTGGACAAACCGTATCGCGACGTCCGCCGGATCATGATTTCCAATGGAGCGCTGCAATGAGTTGTTGTGCACCGGGCGCCGAAATGGCGCTTGATCTGGTCAACACCGGATCGGTCCTGCCGTCCAGCCAGGAGATCAGGCTGGCGAGCCGATCGCTTGGCGATGATCTTCACCAGACCGATCTTTCAGTACCGACGGTTCATTGCGCAGGCTGCATCCAGACGATCGAGACGGCGCTGGGAAAGCTCGATCGCGTCGAGAGCGCCCGCGTCAACCTGTCGACGAAACGGGTCTCTGTCCGGTGGCGTGGTGACGAGGTCCCACCGTTCGTCGTCGCGCTTGGGCGGCTAGGCTACCAGGCGCATCTCTTCCCTTCCGAGGTCGGCGACAAGGACAGGACGTTATCGGATTTGATCCGCGCGGTCGCGGTTGCCGGCTTTGCGGCGGGCAACATCATGCTGCTTTCGGTCTCGGTCTGGTCCGGCGCCGAAGGTGCTACCCGCGACCTGTTTCACTGGGTCTCGGCGCTGATCGCCATTCCTGCCCTCGCCTTCGCCGGCGGCATCTTCTTCCGTTCGGCCTGGAATGCTTTGCGCCATGGCCGCATGAATATGGACGTGCCGATCGCGGTCGGTGTTTCGCTCGCCTACGCCATGAGCCTCTACGAGACGATCAACCATGGCGATCACGCCTATTTTGACGCGTCGGTATCGCTGCTGTTCTTCCTGTTGATCGGCCGCACGTTGGATCACGTGATGCGCGAACGTGCCCGGACCGCTGTGAAAGGCCTGTCCCAGTTGGCCGCACATGGCGCCATGGTGCTGCGCAGCGACGGCGCGCGCGACTATTTGCCGGTCGGCGAGATCGAACCAGGCATGCGGTTGTTGATCGCAGCCGGTGAGAGGATCCCCGTCGACGGCAAGATCATCCAGGGAACGTCGGATCTCGACTGCTCGCTGGCCTCAGGCGAAAGCACGCCGAAAAACGTGGCGCCGGGCGAAGCAGTTCAGGCCGGCGTGCTCAATCTTACCGGCCCGCTGACGATTGAGGCGACAGCCGCCGCGAAGGATTCGTTTCTGGCGGAAATGGTTCGTCTTATGGAAGCCGCAGAGGGCGGCCGCGCGCATTATCGCCGGATCGCCGATCGCGTTTCAGCGCTCTATGCCCCGGTGGTTCATCTCACAGCCTTCGCGACGTTCCTTGGCTGGATGGCGGTGACCGGCGACTGGCACCGGGCGATAACCATCGCCATTGCCGTTCTGATCATCACCTGCCCGTGCGCGCTCGGCCTCGCCGTACCGATCGTTCAGGTGGTCGCCGCGCGGCGCCTGTTTGAGAACGGCATCATGGTAAAGGACGGTTCTGCCATGGAGCGCCTGGCGACGATTGATACAGCGGTGTTCGACAAGACCGGAACGCTCACGCTCGGCCAGCCCCGGCTGGTCAATGCATCGTCGATCGATCCGGCCATGCTGGCAGTCGCGGGAGACATGGCTACGCATTCCCGCCATCCTTTTTCAAAGGCCATAGCCGGTTTTGCCCATCCCGGCGGGCAGTACAAATTTGATGCCGTCACCGAGCATCCAGGGTTTGGAATCGAAGCCACTGGAGCCGGAAGCACCTGGCGGCTAGGCCGACGCGGATGGGCTGGATGGAGAGCCCGGACCGGTGGTGAAGGCAAACATGGCGGAACCGTGCTGACAAAAGACGGGTTCATTGTCGCGACCTTCGATTTTGAGGACGCGCTGCGCGCAGACGCCAAGGCGGCGATCGGGCAATTGAGCCATGCCGGGGTGTCAGTGGAAATGCTGTCGGGCGATACTGCGGGTGCCTGCGGTGAAGTCGCAGAAATGCTGGGTGTCAAGGACTTCGTTCCGTGCCTGCTGCCATCCGGCAAGGTCGAGCGCATCGAGACCCTGGCGAAAGACGGACACAAGGTTCTGATGGTTGGCGACGGCCTCAACGACACGCCGGCGCTCAGCGCGGCGCATGTCTCGATCGCTCCAGCTACCGCCGCCGACATTGGCCGCAATGCCGCCGACTTCGTATTCCTGCGCGAAAGCCTTCTGGCAGTGCCTCTCGCGCTGGACGTCTCGCGCAAGGCGGGACACCTGATCCGCCAGAACATCGCGATTGCGATCGTCTACAATGCGGTGGCAGTACCAATCGCCATCCTCGGGCACGCCACGCCTTTGTTAGCGGCGATTGCCATGTCTGCCTCATCGGTGCTTGTTATTGGAAACGCATTGCGCTTGCACGGCTTCGGGGCGAATGCGACGCTGCAAGTTATTCAAAAAGTCGGACGCTCCGCAGTCAGCTATTCGGCATAATCCTCGTGACGACGTTGCTCTATCTCATACCAGTGGCCCTTTTTCTGGGTGCACTGGGTGTGTCCGGCTTCGTCTGGGCATTGCGAAGCGGTCAATACGAAGATCTCGACGGAGCCGCCGAGCGGATACTAATTGATCGGGACGACAAACCGGAACGCTGATTTCAATCCGCTGTGCATAAGATGCGCGGATCGCGCTCGTCAGTCGAGCCGGCTCGGTCGGGAACAAGCTGTCCATGCTCCATGCTCCATGCTCCATGACCATCTTGACCTAAGCTGCACACTACATTTGTGAAAAGCCTCTGTCGTGCGAAGGACTGCCTCCCATTGCACCCAGTATGAGGCGGCTGATGCCACGAGAGTACCTCGCGTGGCCGGACGAGAGCTTGGCCATGTGCGCACGGGTTCCAAAGTGGAACGTCACGGTCGATCACCTGACCGTGAACCGCCAGTGCCGATTGGTCATGTCTGGCTGATCCAGATCAGGGTCATACTCATCGGTGTGTTCTATTGACCAGTCTTCGACGGAGAAATGCATGACTTACGGAAAGATTGGTCGTCATTATCAGCACCTTCACGGTTCTGGGTTTTCTGTCGTGTGGTCGGCCATGCCTTGTGCTTACGGCGCAGCCATTAGCTGACCGGCGTCGTGTGTATCTCGCTTGCTGGCTGACCATCCGCGTGGCTGCGCGGACACGGGGGCCGATCAACAGCTTTCGCCTTTGATGGGTTGTGTGCGTCGAAAGTGGCCTTCTTTGGGCTGACTTCGTAGAAATGTTCCAGGGCTCGCATCCAGCGCCGAAGATCCTCGTGATGTCAACGTGCTGCGGAGCATCATCGGGGTTGGGACGTGCGTTTTCGAGATCGATCAACCGTCCGAAGTTGATCATTGGTTCGAGTGACGCGCGCTATTTCGACGACTATGTCGCCGCGTGGGCTTTGCTCTATCGGCGACTGAATTGCAAGGACATCGACATCGAAGCCATGCAGCAGGTTCTTGATGAGATATGCGCGGTCGTGGATAAAAGTTTCCGCTACCTTGGCTGGGATGACGAGAGAGAGCGCTACGTTCGATACCCTCGCAAGAGAGCCCGCTTCGACGTCGTGGAGCGTGAGTAGTATGCGCAAGGGTTCCAGGTGGAATGTGGCGATCGATGCGGCGCGGCCGTGGCTGACCAGCGTCGCGAGTGTCTCGCTTGCTGGCGGCGATCTGCGCGGCTGCGCGGCCAAAGGGCGGGATCGGTTAGCCGCATCCACCTCTGAGCGCTTTGAGTGCTTCGTTGCCGATCGATGCGAATCTCCCGGCCCAGCGCCTTTAGGCAATGCGGCGGCCACGGAGCTCATGTCACTCGGCTCAGTTCCACCGTTACACGAGGATAGGCGACCGGATGGCGGCACGCTGATGGGCTCTGACGATAATTTTGACATCGTTGTCGTTGGAGCCGGCCCGGTCGGCCTTTCGTTCGCTGCGTCGCTTGCCCAAAGCGAACTCAAGGTGGCAGTTGTTGAACAGAACACATTCGATAGTCTGGCGAATCCGGCTTTCGATGGTCGCGAAATCGCGCTGACCAACGCTTCGATCAGAACCCTTCGCGAGCTCGGCGCCTGGGATGTCATCCCGGCTTCGGACAAATCAGCACTTCAAGGCGCGCGCGTGCTCAACGGCTCGAGCGCATTCGCTCTTCGTTTCGATCCTCCCAGCAACTCTGGAGAACCGCTGGGGGTTTTGGTTCCAAATTGCCGGATCCGCGAGGCGCTGTTCAAAATCGTCCGCTTGCAGGATCGCGCCCGGCTGTTGTGCGGCCACTCGGTCGTCGATGCAACAAACAGCCAAGAAGGAGCAGTCGTAACGCTCTCTAATGGCGCGCGTTTAACTGCTCGGCTGGTTGTTGCCGCGGATTCGCGTTTGTCCGCCACGCGTGATCTGCTAGGCATCGGCGCCGATATCAACCGGCTTGGCCACTCGATGCTGATTTGCCGAGTGAGGCACGAGCGCGCCCACCACCAGATCGCCATCGAATGGTTCGATCACCATCAGACGATAGCGATGTTGCCCCTCGCGGAGGGCATGTCGTCGCTGCTGCTCACATTGCGCTCAAACGAGGCCTATAGACTGCTTGCCTTCGATGATGATTTGTTCCTGTCGGAGTTGACGAAACGGTGTCGAGGGCGCCTTGGAAAAATGACCTTGGCAAGCAAGCGCCACACCTATCCGCTGGTCACGACCTGGGCGCACAAATTCCGGGCGCCGAGCGCCGCACTCATCGGCGACGCTGCCATCGGCATGCACCCGGTGACCGCTCACGGATTCAACATCGGTCTCAGCAGCCAGAAGCAACTCGCCCGTGGAATCATGACTGCGTGCCGCGACGGCCGCAATGTTGGCGACCCCGACATGCTGCATATATACGAAAGGCGGCTGCGCCTGTCGGCGGCGCCGCTCTACCATGCAACGAACATATTGATTGGACTCTACTCCAGAGACCACCTGGCGGCACGGCTTGCAAGGCATCTGGGGCTTCGCTTTGCCCAACATGTTCCCCTTGTCCGGCATGGGATATCGGCGGAGCTCCAGCGGTGATACTGCACCAGCAGTCGCATTTTTGCGCGTGCTGGGCGAGCGATGGGAGAGAGTGCATGATGCACCGGAGTAATCCTGCTCCCCGACGCTGATCTCCGATTGAAGAATTAACCCGTCCTTCAGGGGGGCTGCATAGGCTGCGGACAAGCAGGAGTAAGCAAGCTGACCCGTCCAGCCTTGGAAAAGAAGATCCGCTGGAGGCGAGAATCCTTCAGGACCAGCTCGCTGATCTGAGGGCAGGCCTTTTCGTCTCAATGCCGATAAGCATTGTGCTGTCCGGGCTGATTTTGACCGTGCAGGCCCTTTCCGGGAACGGTCTTGCTGGCGCGGCCTGGTTTTCGGTCGTTAATGCGATAAATGCCGCCCGCCTTGCACTCGCCCGTCATCAGCTGAAGGAACCCGGAGTCCAGGATGATCTGACACGGGTTTGGCTGCGGCTTCGCTGGTTTGGCAGGCTTGCTCTTCTGGCGGGATTCACCTGGTCATTCCTTGCCATCCTAACGGCTGGATACACGACGTCTCAAGCATCGCTGCATCTAATAATTCTGGCGGGCATTTCAGCTGGCGCGGTCACGTACGGCAGCTCATATGCTGCGGCAGCGATATGCTTCATCACACCGCCACTCCTCATTGCCGCCGCATGTTTGCTGACGAAGGGAGCCCCGGAAAACTACATTCTGGCTTTTGCCGTCCTGCTTTTCGAGGGCGGCCTGGTTCGATCCTCGTTCGTTGGACAAGCGCGCTTCCGTGACGCGAGCCGCCTGAGACATCAAGCCGAGCGGCTTGCCGCGGAAATGGAGCGCAATTCCAGGGAGGACCATCTTACCGCGCTCCTCAACAGGCGGGGCCTCGAACATGCAATCGATCAGTTTGAGAACACCGATGGACCCTTTGTGGCCATGCTGATTGATCTGGACGGGTTCAAATCTGTCAACGGTACCTACGGTCACAGAACGGGTGACGAGCTGCTTGCCAGGATCGCCCGCCGAATAGAGGAAGAAGCACCGGAGGGCTCAACGCTCGCCCGCATCGGTGGGGATGAATTCGTGCTGGTTTTTTCTTCGCGAAAGAATTCTCCTTCTCCCACCAATCTCGCGTCCAATCTCATAGCCAAGCTTGCTCGCCCCTATCCTGGGATCGCATCCGTCCGCATTGGAGCGTCTATAGGAATCTACTTGGCTGAAAACCCCGGACTGACGGAAATGTTGTTGCGGGCCGACATCGCCCTTTACACAGCTAAGCGCCGCGGCAGGAATGAATTTTGTCTGTTCGGTGCCGAGCTAGCCCGGGAACTGCAACGCCGCCAGTCAATCGAACGCGATCTTCATTCGGCGATAACGATGAGAAGCTTGGTCGCTTGGTTTCAGCCAATCGTAAGACTCGAAACTGAAGCGTCGTCGGTTTTGAAGCCTTGCTAAGATGGTCTCACCCGCTTCACGGTCCCATTTCTCCGCCCGAGATCATGACAGCGGCACGCGAAACTGGAATGCTTCAGCTGCTAACTCAAACGGTATTCGCCGACTGTTGCGCTCTTATCGAGGGCTTGGTCAAAGCTGACCGTCGTGATGTTCGTGTGGCGATGAATGTTTCACCGCGCGAGTTGGAAGCTGGCGATATTGACGAGATGATTCTTAATGGTCTGGCGGCAAAAGACCTCCCTGCAACGATGTTCGACATCGAGATTACCGAAGAAGCCCCAGTGGATCCGGACAGAGTGGATGAAAAGCTCGGCCAGCTTTCACATGCTGGCATTTCTATCGCGCTCGAGGACTTCGGCACCGGTTTTTCGACGTTGGCATCGCTCAAGGACAGTCGGATCAGGAAAGTGAAAATAGATCAGGGCTTCATTCGCGGCTTAGCCAAGTCCCGGGAGAATCGGCTGCTTGTCAAAGCGGTGATTGACCTTGGTAGGACGCTCGGGATCGAGGTCATGGCCGAGGGCGTTGAAACAGAGGCAGATCGGCAAACTCTGTACAAGCTTGGCTGCAGAACCGCGCAGGGCTTCCTGTTCTCTAAGGCAGTGCCTCTCCATTTGGCACTTGATTCGGTAGTAAAAGAGCACGCGAAGGAGTTGTGACCGGCCTCTCCGTCCGTGCTGCTCGCGGAACTTTCATGTGGGGTGGACCTGACGCGCGAAAGCCGTTTCGGACGGTAGAGTTATTACGGGGGCGAAACTGAGCACGTGGTTTGGATAGCAGCAATCCGGTCCACCGGCGCACATGCAGCGGCTTCATACAAGCGTTCAAGTTGCGAGATGAGCTTGAGTGAACGACGTCGGAGAATTGCGTCCCTTGGACGCTGGTTTCGCGGTTCCCGTAGGATTCGATTACGGGAAGCGTTCTTGGCTGCTTCTCGGCTCAGCGCTCATCTGGATGAACAACGTACCCGCGGTCAAGGTTTTCGCGACCTCAACCCAGTCACCATCCCGCAACAGCAGCGGTCGGGTCCTGATCAAGCGCTCAGCCTCAGCACAGGTGCTGGAGCAACGGTAGAGCGCGGAAAACGTGTATCGGAATGCGCTGGCTCACCATAGGAAGCTGCCACGGCATGTCGAATGTCCCCAGGGGGCGGGACCGTTCCCTTGCATTTGTCTCGATGACGGGCTCTCAAAGCTAAAGCCAAGAGAGCTTTATAAAAATCGCACCCGATCGGCTGCGCAACGACGACCAGCTGAGGCCCGATCGGGTGCTAAGGTCGTGCCAAAAAAGGCGCGTCACTGTCGCATTTCTAGCCGGCTTGCGATCGGACGTCATCTCTTGGCGATCGTTGCCCCTTCTCTCAAATGCGCTTAGCGGCGCCGACGGCGAATAGCGCAAGCTTTTCCACCCGTTTCTACTCCACTACCGAGACTCGTCACCAACCTCCTTTTATTCGCTTCCATATGGCCCATCCTGTCTCCAATCGAGGAGGAGCGCGAACATGGGCCAAGCCGTAGAACGTCTCAGTCTCGGGAATTCTTCTGCTCGCCAAACTGCCGTTGTCACCGGCACCATATTTGGCAGGGTGACAGTGAACGACAAGATATCAGGCGTTCTTGTCTGGGCTGAACTATGCTTGCAAGCCATAACCCAAAAATCGCCGATCCCTTTGAATTCGAGCCGGATGAATGGGTGTTTCAAAATTTTTGGCGGTTTTAGGCAGAACCCTCCGATGGCCCGCGTACCGGTCAAGCTTCGTGAGCACTTTAGGTTCGTCGATCAGGCATAGGTTTGTATCCCATGCCACATGCTGGCCGTTTGCCTAGTTCGGAAGCCCTCGAGAGGCGTTGCTCGTCTTGGTATGGCGTCGCCCCTTTTTCCGATCCATCGGCCACGGAGCTAGAATGCTGTCTAGCTGTTGCCGCCTACTTGGTCATCCGGCATGGAGATGCCTATATACCGACCTTCGAAAGGCTGGAATACGAGGTCGAACAAATGCGGCGGAAGCTCGGAAATCGCGAGCGAGCGCAGCGCGTGCTGGCCACGCTCAACCTAAATGGCTCGGACAGCTGGAGCCGTGAGGTTGGTTCTCAAGGCCTGGATGGCGCCGCAATCACATTCGCCCGGGCGGGGTAAAAGCGATTTTTTGAAGCCACTCGCGCTTTTGCGCTAACGAAGGTCCCGCGCCGTATTTGGGCCGGATCCATTTGTGGCCCATCAGAGAAGCAATTACCTTCTCCGGCGCCTCAACTGCCGTCAGCCGGTCCTCGAAAGTGTGTCGCAGGCTATAAAGACTATGCTCGGAAGTCGGCAGAAGTTCCTTGCTGGCGAGCACCTTGTTGACGAGCGCTGAAAGTGACGCGGCCTTGTCGCGATAACGAGGAAAGCCGTCCGGATGGAGCTTGATGGCTGCAAGTGCGCCGCCAACCAAGGGAATGTCACGGGCTGAATGACCGGTCTTCAAGCGACGGCCATTGGGGCGCACCCGCACATGCGGGATTTCTTGATCGAGGTGGATTGTTTCGGTGGTGAGGTTTGCCGCTTCAGAAAGCCTGAGTCCGGTATCGGCAATCACATAGATTAGATGGCGGGCTTCGTCATTGAGTCCGTCGAGCGCGCCTTCAGCGAGTATCTTCTCCTGAATGAACTCCGCTGTGAACGCAGCGCGTTGCCCGGGGACGGCGCCGGAAAGACGCAGGTTTCGAAAAACCGGCTCCAGCTTGAGCTGGTGAGTCAGATCGACGACGCGCAGCATTTTCGAAACATGGCCGATGTCCTTGTTGGCCGTACCGATATCAAGTCCATCCTCAACGATCCGCTTTTGCCACCACTCGCGGAACGCGATTGCGTCGTCCCGAGTGAGGCTTGCGATCTCCTTGTCGCCAATGACTCCAACCAGATTGGCAACTGCGCGCTTTTTGGGGTTACGCCATTTCTTGATTTGGTTAGGCGACATGGTCAGCAAGTTCTGTTGCTCGATCGTCTCGAATTCCTTGATAAGACCGCTCAGGCGGACCGCTGGCCGCTTCTCCCCACCCATGACGGCCGAGACGTCCTGCGCGTCCTCGATCGATTTTTTGTCGAGGAGCAGCTTGATACGGGCCATGAGTTCGTCGAGCGGCCCCGCTGCTAGTTCCTCGTTAGAGCGATAGGCCAATCCAAATGACCGCGCGCGCTTCCTCGCGGCTTCGAAACGCAGCCCCGCCTCGGCGGATTGGCCTTCCCGCAGTCTACGCCAATACGCCTCCAGCCCCGCGCCGAGGCTTTGCACTGCATCTCGCGCCCGTACACCGCGGGGATCGTCAGCCACGGCGACGCCCGTGGAAATGCGTACTAGGCAGCGGCGATCAAACGCCGCGAATTCCTTCGGCACCCTGCGGACGAGATACCAGATGCCTTCACGTTTATGCGGCTTTGGCGCTGCGGAACGTCGCATTATCTTTCTCTAATGTTACACAGTTTGTTACACAGTCTAAGATAAGTTTCGCTTCGCGCTGGTCAAGCGCAACAAGGAAGCTTTTGAAAGGAAACGATTATTATGGAAGCTAAATGGCGGAGAGGGAGGGATTCGAACCCCCGATGGGCTTGCACCCATGCCGCATTTCGAGTGCGGTGCATTCGACCACTCTGCCACCTCTCCGCGGTCATGGTCCGCCGTTGCCGGCGCGGCGCACTAGATAACGGCTGATCGGGCAGGTTACAAGGCCAAATCCGCCGGAAATTCAGCTTGCCGTCCCGGACCTTGCCTGGACCGATGCCGCCCGTCCCCGGCAGGCAATGTCGGCTGGTCCGCCAAGGCGAGGAATCGGGCTGTTTGCCTTGACTCCCACGCAACCTTCGGTTAGGGACAGCGCGCAATCGGCGTGGAGGGTTCTTCCGCGCCGCTTGTTTTTTGAACCCGCAGACTGACAAAAAGACGGCCGAACCGCCAGAGGCGGTTCATCAAGGCCGACCGAACAGCGAAAGGCAAAAAATGTTCGCAGTCATTAAAACGGGCGGTAAGCAGTATCGCGTTGCCGCCAACGATCTCCTGAAGATCGAAAAAGTCGAAGCCAATGTCGGCGACATCGTCGAGATCGGCCACGTGCTCGCGCATGGCGAGGGCGAGAATGTCACGTTCGGCGCGCCGTTCGTCGATGGCGCTCTGGTCACCGCCGAAGTCGTCGAGCAGGGCAAGAACCGCACGGTCATCGCTTTCAAGAAGCGCCGCCGCCAGAATTCGCGCCGCAAGATCGGCCATCGCCAGCTTTTGACCACCGTGCGGATCTCCGAGATCCTGCTGGGTGGCGCCAAGCCCGCCAAGAAGGCCGCCGTCAAGGCGGAAGCCAAGGCTGAGGTTGCTGCCGAGGCCGCGCCGAAGGAAGCCAAGGCCAAGAAGGACGCCCCCAAGGAAGAAGCGAAGGCCGAGGCCGTCGCCGCGCCGCTGTTCAAGGCGCCGAAGGGCGAGCCGGACGACCTGACCGTGATCAAGGGCATCGGCCCGGTCGCCGCCAAGGATCTCGCCGAGCAGGGCATCATCACCTTCGCGCAGCTCGCCAAGCTCAGCGACAAGGATGTCGCCAAGATCGACGAGCACATGCCGTTCAGCGCCGACCAGATCAAGGACTGGCGCGAACAGGCCAAGGAACTGGCGAAGAAGTAATTTTTCCGGCGAAACATCAGCCGGATCGGACTTGAAACGGAACGCGAACGCGTTCATAAGGCCTTTTAGGCGCCTTGCGGCGCAACGGAGTTAGTTAGATGGCACACAAGAAAGCTGGCGGCTCGTCGCGCAACGGTCGCGACTCGCATTCCAAGCGTCTGGGCGTGAAGAAGTTCGGCGGCGAAGCCGTCATCCCGGGCAACATCATCATTCGTCAACGCGGCACGACCTGGCATCCCGGCGTCAATGTCGGCATGGGCACGGACCATACGCTTTTCGCGCTCGAAACCGGCGCCGTGACGTTCAACAAAAAAGCCAACGGCCGAACCTACGTATCGGTCAACCCGATTGCCAAAGCCGCGGAGTAGCCGGTTCCGCACTAGAACACCGGCGCCCATCTCGGGAACCGGTGTCTGGCAAAGCCAGGAAAAGGATCAGGGGAGATGGGTTTCCATCTCCCCTTTTTCTTGTGCCTGGAGGACTTTGAAATGGTTGCCGAAGCGGAAGACTCAGAAGACGAAAGTTACGCGATAGATTGTCCGGTTCTGGTTACAGAGCGGCTGGTCATGCGCGCTCCCGAGGAGCGGGATGTCGCCCAACTGGTGGAGCTTGCCGACAACCGTCACGTCGCCGAAATGCTGGCCCGCATGCCGCACCCCTATGGCGAAGCCGAGGGGCGTGCCTTCCTCGCCATGACCAAGGCGC
Source organism: Mesorhizobium sp. M8A.F.Ca.ET.021.01.1.1 (assembly GCF_003998025.1). Lineage (NCBI taxonomy): Bacteria > Pseudomonadati > Pseudomonadota > Alphaproteobacteria > Hyphomicrobiales > Phyllobacteriaceae > Mesorhizobium > Mesorhizobium sp. M8A.F.Ca.ET.021.01.1.1. The sequence goes on along the minus strand of NZ_RZSJ01000005.1, from coordinate 15,160 downwards.
GCCGCGCCGGCATCGCCTATGCGCTGACGCTGGCCGGCACCGACACTTTCGTCGGCTGCGCGGGCTTGAACACCACCGATCGCGGGCTGGAACTCGGCTACTGGATCGGCGAGCCCCACTGGAAGCGCGGCTATGCGACCGAAGCAGCGCACGCGCTGGTCGATCTCGCCTTCCAGAAGACGTCGATCCAGGTGCTGCATGCCTCGACGCGGGTCATCAACCCGGCCTCGCGCCGGGTGATCCACAAGTGCGGCTTCCAGTATGCCGGCCAGGGCATGCTGAACTCGATCGTCGCCGGCCAGGTGCCTGTTGAGCGTTACCGGCTCGACAGGAAGACCTGGACCAGCCTGCGCAACTGGATCCATTTCTAGGCGCGTCGATATTCAGGTCAGGCCGGCCTGCGAATGGCGGCTTCCTGCGCTTCCGGTGCTCGCGTGCTTCAGTACGCTCCGCTCCGGTTCTCGGAAGCCATCATCTTCGGCTCGGCCTGACCTGAATCTCGGTGCGTGGTGCGGAACACGACAAAATCAACTGCGACCAGACTTGATCAACTGCGGACCAGACTTGGCCTCAGCCCAGTTCGACCCAGACCGGGTGGTGGTCGGAACCGGCGGCTTGCCGGTCTACCCAGAGGCGCTTCAGGGATTTGGCAAGCGACGCGCTGGTGAAGACATAGTCGATGCGCTTGTGGCGGCTGGCGTTGGTGGGGTCCTTGGGATCGACCCAGGAGACGAGATCCTCGCCGGCGACATCGAGGCGCACGGCGGCATCGACGGCGAAGTCGGCGGTCAACGGCATGCCGAATTCATGGTCCGGCCGGCCGGCAAGTTCGACATATTCCGGCGAGCCGGCCAGCATGTTGAAATCGCCCATGCCGACAAAGGCTTCAGGATGGGGCAGTTCCGGCAGGCCGATCTCGGCGACGCCGGACAATGCGCCGCCTTCGAGCGCATAGTTCAACAGGCGCTGGCGCAGGAACTGGATCTGGCTGGCGCGCTCGACCGGGCTGCGGTGATCGAGATGGATGGAATAGAAGCGGATGAAACCAAGCGGCGTCTCGATCAGCGCTTCGAGTGCGCCGCGCTGGAAGTTCATCATCTCGAAGCTGCGGCTCCGCGGCAAGAGCAGGTTGCGCGACAGATGAATGGGCGTCCTCGACAAGACCATGTTGCCGAGCTGGAAGGTGGTGGTGATGGCGCGGCCGTTCTCGATGCGCGAGCCGATATTGGCCTCGAAATTGCTGCCATAGACGGCGAAATAATCGGGCAGCGCCTCGCCGATCTCGGCGACCATGTCGCGGCCGCCGTTCCTGGGATTGTTGCGGGTGACCTCCTGCAGCGCGATCACGTCGGCGCCGCGCACGGCATCGGCGATGCGCCCGACATCGTAGCGCCCATCGAGACCGATGCCGTACTGGATGTTGTAGGTTACAAGCTTCATTCCGACATCTCCGGCCGACCCCACACGGCCATTGTCACAAAACGGCCTCGCCCTTGGCCGCGCCTTGGTTTAGAGCAAGGCCCAAGGTTTAGAGCAATGCCGCAAGGCCAATAAAAGAAACTGCGATCCCATGAAATTTCTCGATCAAGCCAAGGTCTATGTCCGCTCCGGCGACGGCGGCGCCGGTTCGGTGTCGTTCCGGCGCGAAAAATTCATCGAATTCGGCGGGCCGGATGGCGGCGACGGCGGCCGCGGCGGCGATGTCTGGCTGGAAGCGGTCGATGGGCTGAACACGCTGATCGACTATCGCTACCAGCAGCACTTCAAGGCCAAGACCGGCGTCCACGGCATGGGCCGCAACATGACCGGCGCCAAGGGTGCCGACGTCACACTGAAAGTGCCGGCCGGAACGCAGGTCTTCGAGGAAGACAACGAGACGCTGATCTGCGACCTGACCGTGGTCGGCCAGCGCTTCCTGCTCGCCAAGGGTGGCAATGGCGGCTTCGGCAATCAGCATTTCAAGACCTCCACCAACCAGGCGCCGCGCCGCGCCAATCCAGGCCTGCCGGGCGAGGAGCTCAACATCTGGCTCAGGCTGAAGCTGATCGCCGATGCCGGCCTGGTCGGGCTGCCCAATGCCGGCAAGTCGACGTTCCTGGCGGCCGTCACCGCGGCCAAGCCGAAGATCGCCGACTATCCGTTCACGACGCTGCATCCGGGCCTCGGCGTCGCGCGCATCGATGCACGCGAATTCGTCATCGCCGATATTCCCGGCCTCATCGAAGGCGCGCATGAAGGCGTCGGCATCGGCGACCGCTTCCTCGGCCATGTCGAGCGCACGCGTGTGCTGCTGCATCTGGTTTCGGCACAGGAGGAAAATCCCGGCAAGGCCTACAAGACCGTGCGCGCCGAACTCGAAGCCTATGGCCACGGCCTGACCGACAAGGCCGAGATCCTGGCGCTTTCCCAGGTCGACACGCTCGACGCCGACGCGCGCAAGAAGAAGGTCGCTTCGCTCAAGCGCGCCGCCGGGCGTACGCCGATGCTGCTGTCCGCCGTCACCGGCGAGGGCGTCGAGGCGGTGCAGCGCGCGCTGATGGCGGTGATCGCCGAAGCCCGCGCGCAAATTGCCGCCCCGGTCGAGACGCGCTGGGAAAAGTAGGGCCATGCAGTCGCTCAGGAAATACCGGCGCATCACCGTCAAGATCGGCTCGGCCCTGCTCGTCGACCGCACCAGCGGCCTGAAGCGCGACTGGCTCGCCTCGCTCGCCGACGATATCGCCGTGCTTGCCAATGGCGGCGCCGAGATCCTCGTCGTGTCGTCGGGCGCCATCGCGCTTGGCCGTACCATTCTGGGCCTCGGCAAGAGGGCGCTGAAGCTCGAGGAAAGCCAGGCAGCGGCGGCCGTCGGCCAGATCGCGCTCGCCGGCGCCTGGTCGGATGCGCTCGGCAAAGGCGCCCTGAAATCGGGCCAGATCCTTTTGACACTCGGCGACACCGAGGAACGCCGCCGCTACCTCAATGCACGCGCGACGATATCGACGCTCTTGAAGATGAAGGCGGTGCCGGTCATCAACGAGAACGACACGGTGGCGACCTCCGAAATCCGCTATGGCGACAATGACCGGCTGGCCGCGCGGGTGGCGACGATGATGGGAGCGGACCTTCTGGTGCTGCTGTCCGACATTGACGGGCTCTACACCGCGCCGCCAGCGCGCGACCCGCAAGCCAAATTCATTCCGTTGGTCGACCGCATCACGCCTGACATCGAGGCGATGGCGGGTGCGGCGGCGTCCGAGCTGTCGCGCGGCGGCATGCGCACAAAGCTCGATGCCGGCAAGATCGCCACGGCCGCCGGCACGGCAATGATCATCACCTCCGGCACCCGGCTGTCGCCGCTGATGGCGATCGAGCGCGGCGAGCGCGCCACCTTCTTCAAGCCGAGCGCAAATCCGGTCAAGGGCTACAAGACCTGGATCGCCGGCCAGCTCGAACCGGCCGGGCGGCTGACCGTCGATGCCGGCGCCATCGGCGCGCTCATTTCGGGCAAGTCGCTGCTGCCGGCCGGCGTGAAACTGGTCAGCGGCAATTTCTCGCGCGGCGATACGGTGGCGATCCTGTCGCCCGAGGGCCGCGAGATCGCGCGCGGGCTGGTTGCCTACGATGCCGCCGATGCCGTAAGGATCGCAGGCCTGAAGACGGCCGAGATCGAAACCGTGCTCGGCTACGAGGCGCGTTCGGCGATGATCCACCGCGATGATCTCGTGGTGAGTCACGCTGGAGGCGACATAAGCGGAGGATGAGCCATGCTGAAGCTGCATGAAAAATCCGGGGACGATACCGTGGCGCTGATGGCCAATATCGGCCGCCGTGCCCGCGCAGCCGCGCGACCGCTGGCCATCGCCACCACCGCCGCCAAGAATGCCGCGCTTGTCGCCATGGCCGAGGCAATCCTCGCCCGGGAACGGGACATTCTCGACGCCAACGCCGTCGACGTCTCGAATGGTGAGGAATCCGGGCTGTCGGCCTCGTTCATGGACCGGCTGAAACTCAATCCGGCGCGCATCCGCGCCATGGCGGATGGCATCCGCGAAATTGCCGAGCTCAAGGATCCGGTTGGCGACGTCATTGCCGCATGGGATCGCCCCAACGGCCTGCACATAGAGCGCGTGCGTACGCCGCTCGGTGTCGTCGGCGTCATCTATGAAAGCCGGCCGAACGTGACGGCGGATGCCGGCGCGCTTTGCCTCAAGGCCGGCAATCCGGTGATCTTGCGCGGCGGCTCGGATTCGCTCAATTCCTCCTCGGCGATCCACGCCTGCCTGGTCGAGGGGCTGAAGGCGGCCGGTCTGCCCGAGGATGCCATCCAGTTGGTGCCGACCACCGACCGCGCCGCGGTCGGCGAAATGCTCAAAGGGCTTGGTGGCAATCTCGACGTCATCATTCCGCGCGGCGGCAAAAGCCTGGTCGGGCGGGTGCAGAGCGAGGCGCGCGTGCCGGTCTTCGCCCACCTCGAAGGCATCTGCCATCTCTACATCGACCGTTCCGCCGAGCTCGACATGGCGGTGCGGATCGCGGTCAACGCCAAGATGCGGCGCACCGGTGTCTGCGGTGCCGCCGAGACGCTGCTGGTCGACCGCGCGGTCGCCACCACCCATCTGGTGCCGATCCTCGATGCCTTGCGCGCCGCCGGCTGTGAAATCCATGCCGATGCCGAAGTGGTGAAACTGTTCTTCGACGCCAAGCCGGCGACCGATGCCGACTGGGTGACGGAATATCTCGACGCCATCATCGCGGTGAAGCTGGTCGACGGCATCAGTGGCGCGATCGACCACATTGAGACCTTTTCGTCGCATCACACCGAGGCGATCGTCGCCGAGGATGGCCAGGCGGTAGAACGGTTCTTCAACGAGATCGATTCGGCGATCCTGCTGCACAACGCCTCGACGCAGTTCGCCGATGGCGGCGAATTCGGCATGGGCGCCGAGATCGGCATCGCCACCGGCAAGATGCATGCGCGCGGGCCGGTCGGCGTCGAACAGCTGACCTCGTTCAAATACCGTGTACGCGGGTCCGGACAGGTGAGACCTTGACGCTGTTCGTCGCCAGAGCCTGAAGCGATGCTGGCTTCTTCCGAACCGGCGGTACCCTCCCACTATCTTCGCATGCCGCACGCCGAAAAGGGCCTCGCGGTGGGTCTGTTCGGCGGCTCGTTCAACCCGCCGCATGCCGGCCATGCGCTGGTTGCCGAAATCGCTTTGCGGCGCCTGGCACTCGATCAGTTGTGGTGGATGGTGACGCCGGGAAATCCGTTGAAGAGCACACGCGAACTGGCGCCGCTGGGCGAGCGCATCGCGTTTTCCGAGAAGATCGCCAAGAACCCGAAGATCAAGGTCACGGCCTTCGAGGCGGCACACAATGTGCGCTACACCGCGGACACGCTGGCTCTGGTCAAGGCGCGCAATCCCGGCGTCGACTTCGTCTGGATCATGGGCGCCGACTCGCTGCGCGATTTCCACCGCTGGCAGCGCTGGCGCGAGATTGTGCTCACCTTTCCGATCGCGGTCATCGACCGTCCGGGCGCCACGCTGTCGTTCCTGTCGTCGGTGGTTGCCAAGACCTTCGATTACGCCCGCATCGACGAGGGCGACGCGCCGCTGCTCGCCCGCATGAAGGCGCCGGCCTGGACCTTCATCCACGGTCCGCGTTCATCGCTGTCGTCGAGCGCGATCCGCGAGATGGCGAAGGGCTGAGCGGCCGGTTCGGATAACGGATTCCTCGGGCCAGCGATGTCGTTTTTGCGGCGGCATCCGCCCAATCAATAGGCGATGCTGATAAGGCATGCTGGAAAAGACCCACCCCACAGTCGATCCCGAGCGGGGCGACACGCCCGCGCCGCTGATCGCGATTGCCAGCGTCATCGTATCGATGGCGCTGATTGCCATCGGCAATGGGCTGATGTTCGCCTACATCCCCGTGCGGCTCGGCGTGGAGGGGTTCGATCCGGTCTGGGCCGGGCTGATCGTCACCGGTCTGTCGGCGGGCGGCCTTGCCGGCTGCATCCTGACCGGGCCGCTGGTGCGCAGGGTCGGCCATGCACGCGCCTTCATGGTGCTGTCGGCGCTGATCGCGCTGTCCAATGCCGCTATCGGCGCCGGACCGCACCCGCTGCTGTGGATCGTGGCGCGCGCGCTTTACGGCTTTGCCATATGCGGCCTGTTCATCGTCGCGCAGAGCTGGCTCAACGACGCGCTGCCGAACGCCATACGCGGCCGGGTGATGGCTGTGTTCTACGTCGCCTATATTGCCGGCCTCGGCGTCGGCTACGCGACGCTTGCCGTCATCGACATCCACACGGCCGCGGCGTCGTTGATCGGCATCACCTTTACCGCCCTGTCGATCCTGCCTGTCGGCATGACGCGGCTTGCCCAGCCGCCGGCGCCGCAGGCGGCTTCGGTGGCGTTGCGCCAGGCCTGGCGGATCTCGCCGGTCGGCGTCGCCGGCATGCTGGCGGTCGGCGGCCTGTCGATGATCATTTCCGGCTTCGCGCCCATCCACGCCACCGCCAAGGGCTACAGCCAGGCTGATGTCGCGCTGCTGCTGTCGGCGATGCCGGTCGGTACGCTGATCCTGCAGATACCGCTCGGCTGGCTTTCGGACCGCACCGACCGGCGTTACGTGCTTGCCGGCGCCGCGGCGCTCGCGGTCGTCGCCAGCGTGCTTGCCATCGCCTTCGACGGCGGTGCGCTGATGGTCCTGTTGGTGATCTACCTGATCTGGGACGGGGCGGCGGAATCGATCTACGCTCTCTCCAGCGCGCATGCCGCCGACCGCGCCAGGAAGGATGAACTGCTCGCGCTGTCGAGTTCGATGCTGTTTGCCTGGTCGCTCGCCGGCTTCATCGTGCCGGGCATCGTCACGGCGCTTTCGGCCGCCTTCGGCACGGCAACCTTCATCTATGTCGGCATCGTCATCGCCTCGGTATTCTGCCTGTTCGTGCTCTGGCGGGTGATCGCGGCGCGGCCCGTTCCGGCGGGCGCCACGGGCAGCTTCGCGCCGATGTCGGCGCAAGCACCGTTGCCGGTGGAACTCGCCTTCGCGCCGGACGAAGAGGTCCGCCACAGGGGCGGCTGATTATTGTTTGCGGGCCTCGGGTGGCGGCGCTTCCGGGGGTGGCAGCGGGATGGAGATGCCTTCGCTGTCGAAGGCCTGCTTGGCGCGTTTCGTCATGTCGATCTGGGTGGCGAAATAGTCCGCCGCCGCGGTCCAGTAGCGCAAGGTGAGCGAAACGGTCGTGTCGCCGAGTGCGGCCACGAAGGCGATCGGCGCCGGTTCGCGGCGGATGCGCTTCTCGGCGCCGGCAATGGCAAGCAATGTCTTCTGCGCCCCATCTATGTCGTTCCAGGAGCCGATGCTGAGCGTGATATCGGTGCGGCGCACGCCGTTGCGGGTGAAATTGCGTACCGGCTGATTCCACAGCGTCGAATTGGGGGCCAGTATGTAGACGCCGTCGGCGGTCCTGAGCTTCGTGGCGAAGAGGCCGATTTCCTCGACCGAACCGGCAATGGCGCCGACCTCGACGGATTCGCCGATGCGGAACGGCCGCAGCGCGAGCAGCATAATGCCGGCCGCGATGTTCTGTAGCGTGCCTTGCAGGGCGAGACCGATGGCCAGGCCGATGGCGCCGATCGCGGCGATGATCGATGCGGTCTGCACGCCGAACTGGCCGAGCACCATGATGACGACAAGGATCAGGATGGCGTAGCGCACGATCTTGGAAAAGAAATGCCGCAGCGTCGCGTCGAACCCGTGGATGTGGCCGAGGCCAGCCGAGATCGAGCGCTCGGCTAGGTTGGCAACGATGTAGCCAACCACCAGGAGGATGACGGCGCCGATGGCTGAGAAGGAATAGGAGACGATCAGCGTACTGAGCTGAGCGAGGCCGGCCTGGACGGTGAGAAGGGTGTTTTGCGGGTCGATCGGCATGGCGGGATTCCGGTTGGTCGGTCAGCCGATAACCGCTGCCGGACGCCTGGGTTCCGATGTTTTTTCGTGTCGCGCGGAACAATATGCCAGTCGGCAAGTTCGCGTCAGTTGGGGCTCCGTCTTGAAACTGCAACGGAACTCTGCCTATCTAAGTGGTGTCACCTGCTTTCAGGGGTGATTTGGTTGTTCTTGCTGCGAAAGGAAATACACTGAGAACAGCACTGCGGAAGAAGGCCGATATCATGCCTTCGCCGGCCAGGATCAGCGTAGACGACGCCGTGTCCCGTGCCATCAAGACAGTCCTTGCCAGTCTGGAAGACTCCAAGGCCGAAAATATTGTCTCAATCGACATTCAGGGGAAATCGAGCCTCGGCGACTATATGGTCGTCGCGTCGGGCCGATCGCACCGTCATGTCTCGGCTGTCGCCGACCATCTCCTCAAGGCGCTCAAGGATGCCGGCCTCGGCACGGCGCGCGTCGAGGGGCTGTCCGGCGCCGACTGGGTCCTGATCGATTCTGGCGATATCATCGTCCATGTCTTCCGTCCCGAAGTCCGCGAATTCTACAATCTCGAAAAGATGTGGCAGGCGCCGGATCTCGAGGAAGAGACCCTCCACTAAGCCGATTTTGTCTGATGCATGTCGTTGCCTAAACCGGTTCCCACTTGGGTGACATGCATTAGCGGCTCATAGAGGCGAGGATGAAGATTTCAGTTCATGCCGTGGGCCGAATGAAAGCCGGCCCCGAGCGGGAGTTGGCCGACCGCTATTTCGAGCGTTTCGCCAAGAGCGGGCCCGCCGTGGGGCTCGAATTCGCCGGGATCACCGAGATCGCCGAGGGCCGCGCGCAGAGCGCCAGCGAGCGCCAGCGCGACGAAGGCTCGCGCCTGCAGGCGCAGCTGCAGCCAGGCACTGCCCTCATCCTGCTCGGCGAGCGAGGCAAGAGCCTGTCCTCCCAGGATTTCGCCAGCCATATCGGACAGTTGCGCGATGGTGGGCGCAAGGCGCTGGTGCTCGCCATTGGCGGCGCCGACGGCCACGATCCGCCGCTGCGTGACCAGGCCGAGCTGGTGATGTCGTTCGGGGCGCTCACCTGGCCGCATCAGCTGGTGCGCGTGATGCTGGGCGAACAACTCTACAGGGTGGCGACCATCCTGTCGGGCCATCCCTATCACAGGTCCTGAAAGCGCCGGGTCGCACCGAATTTAGCCCCAATGCCGCGTAAATTCATCTGGGGGCTGCTTTTGCTTTGCAGGGCGTTTTTGCGAACCCTTTGGGCGACGGGCGCTAACATGGTTGATGATTCGTTAACGAAGCCGCGGATAGGATCGATCGCGAATGTCTGAAGGCTATAAATCGACGACGGGCTCATCGACCGGGGGCTCCTGGAGCGCGCGCTGCGGCATCGCGGCGGCGGTGATGCTGCTGTCGCTCCATGCGGCGCGGGCGGAAAACACGCTCGACATGGCGCCCGATCCGGACCAGAGCCGCGCCGAATACGAGCAGGTTTCCAAGGAAATAACGCTGTCGTCGGAACGGCTGGCCAAGCTCGCCGCCGATATCGCCGCGGTCAAGAAGGACCACGCCTCGATCACCGCCGCGCTGATCCAGTCGGCGATGACCGAACAGAAGCTCGGCCAGGACATCGAGGACATCGGCGCCAAGCTGGAGGGGCTGAAGGGCCAGCAACAGAAGATACGCGCTTCACTGTCGGCGCGGCGCGACGTGCTGGCCGAAGTGCTGGGCGCCCTGCAGCGCATGGGGCTCAATCCGCCGCCGGCGATCCTGGTCAAGCCGGAGGACGCGCTGTCGTCGGTGCGCAGCGCCATCCTGCTCGGCGCCGTGGTGCCGGAACTGCGCCAGCAGACCGATGCGCTGCTGGCCGATCTCAAGGAACAGACCCGGGTGACGGCCTCGATCGAGGCCGAACGGGCGCGGCTGACGGCCGCGGTCGGCGACCAGGCGGCGGAGAAGAGACGTCTTGGCATGCTGCTCGAAGCCAAGCAGAAGCTCGAGGCCGACACGAAGGCGCAGATGGCGGCCGAACAGCAGCGTTCCGAGCAATTGGCGGCCAAGGCCAGCAGCCTGAAGGATCTGATCGCCTCGCTCGAAGCGCAGGCGGACAAGAACCGCAAGGCCGCGGATGCGGCGAAGGCAGCCGCCGCGAGCCAGGCCGGCGGTACCGAGCCCGGAGGCGACCAGACGGCATCGTTGCCGGTTCCCGAGGGCAACCGGTTGACGGCGGCAGCGCCTTTCTCGGCGCTGCAGGGACAGATCGCCCTGCCGGTCACAGGCCGCATCAAACGCCGGTTCGGCGCCGACGACGGTAACGGCGCCTTGATGCTTGGGGACATGGTTGCGACACAATCGGGAGCCATCGTTACCGCGCCGGCGGATGGGAATGTGCTTTATGCGGGGCCGTTTCGCTCCTATGGTCAACTCTTGATCCTCAATGCCGGCGACGGTTATCATGTCGTCTTGGCTGGGATGAGCAGAATCAGCGTCGCGACTGGCCAGTCAGTGCTCGCAGGAGAGCCGGTCGGCGCGATGGGAGAAGCCCGGGTGGCAAGCACCTCGGTTTCGAAGAATGGAAATGCCACGCCGGAACTCTATGTCGAGTTCCGCAAGGATGGAAAACCCGTCGATCCGGCCCCATGGTGGGCGGACCGTTTTTCTGGAAGGACGTGAAATGATGCGGAAACTGTCGCTTCTGTTTGCCGGTGCGCTGATGGGCGCGTCCGCCATGAGCCTTGTCTATGGCGCACCCGGCTCGGCGGCGAACGCTGCGGGGTCGGAGACCTACAAGCAACTGGCGATCTTCGGCGACATCTTCGAGCGGGTGCGGGCGCAGTATGTGACCCCGCCCGACGACAAGTCGCTGGTCGAGAACGCCATCAACGGCATGCTTTCCTCGCTCGATCCGCACTCCTCCTACATGAACGCCGAACAGGCGCAGGACATGCGCGTGCAGACCAAGGGTGAATTTGGCGGCCTCGGCATCGAGGTCACCATGGAGAACGACCTGGTCAAGGTGATCACGCCGATCGACGACACGCCGGCCGCCAAGGCGGGCGTGCTGGCCGGCGACTATATCGCCAAGATCGACGGCGAGGAGGTTCGCGGCCTGACGCTCAACGACGCGGTCGACAAGATGCGCGGCCTGGTCAATACGCCGATCAAGCTGACCATCCTGCGCCAGGGCGCCGACAAGCCGATCGAACTGACGGTCGTGCGCGACATCATCAAGGTCAAGGCGGTCAAGTTCCGGGTCGAGAACGACATCGGCTACATGAAGATCACCTCCTTCACCGAAAAGACCTATGACGACCTCGAGAACGCCATCGACACCATCAAGAAGCAGGTGCCGGACGACAAGTTGAAGGGCTATGTGCTCGACCTGCGCCTCAACCCGGGTGGCCTGCTCGACCAGGCGGTGAGCGTGTCGGATGCCTTCCTCAAGCGCGGCGAGATCGTCTCGACGCGCGGCCGCGATCCCAAGGACGTCACCCGCTTCGACGCCAAGCCCAAGCAGACCGACGACATCAACGGCAAGCCGATGATCGTGCTCGTCAATGGTGGCTCGGCCAGCGCTTCGGAGATCGTCGCGGGCGCGCTGCAGGATCTGCGCCGCGTCACGGTGGTCGGTACGCAGTCCTTCGGCAAGGGCTCGGTGCAGACCATCATCCCGCTCGGCGAGAATGGCGCGCTCAGGCTGACGACGGCGCTCTATTACACGCCGTCGGGCAAGTCGATCCAGGGCAAGGGCATCACGCCCGACATCAAGGTCGACCAGCCGTTGCCGCCGGAACTGCAGGGCAGGGACCTGACGCGTGGCGAGTCCGATCTCAAGGGTCATATCAAGGGCGCCGACGAGAGCAAGACCGGCTCCGGCTCCGCAGCCTATGTGCCGCCGGATCCGAAGGACGACCTGCAGCTCATCTATGCCGAGCAGCTGCTGCGCGGCCAGAAGACCGATCCGGCCTTCCCGCCCAATCCGGAAAAGGCCGTGCTCAACCAGTAAGGCGGGCAACCGGTCTGGCCGGTTGAACGAAGCAATGCGATGCTGCCGGGACCGTGAGGTTCCGGCAGTTTGATTCGGGGCAGGACCAGGCCTCCAGGGACGGCGCCAAGGGGGGCGCCAGGATTGATGAATTCGTGCATGTCTTCCCGAAGGAGGTCGCCTTCGGACCGTGCACCGGGGACAGGGCTTGGCTGATATCGGCAAGGACATCGAACGCCCGCTTGGACAGACGGTCCGGGCGCCGCGTGCCGCCGGCAAGATCAGCGTAGGCGTGATCGCGGCGAGCGCGGTCGTGCTGGCCGTGGTCGGAGTCTCGGCCGCGATCGCGCTCAGGGAAAAGCCGTTTCGAAAACCGCAGGAAGTCGCCGTTTCGACGCCGAAAGTGACCGCGGCGGCGGAGCCCGCCGTGTCGCCTCCCGCATTGGCCCCGGCAGCGACGCCAAAGGTGGAGACGCCGGCGAAGGACTTGTCGACCAAGAGCGGCGGTCCGCAGATCATCCATGTGCAGACGGAAGAAGGCGATGGCCCTCCCAAGGCGGCAATCGTCATTCGCGATCCGTCGACAGTCGGCCAGAACCTCAAGATCGCGCATATTCCCGACAGGGCGCTGATCGAAACCAGTGAAACCGGGCCTTTGCCGATGCGCTCCGCCGATGGCCGGCGGCCGTTCGACGTCTATGCGCGGCCATGGTCCGGCACGCGTGGCGCACGTGTTGCGATCGTCATTGGCGGCCTCGCTGTTTCACAGACCGGCACCCAGGCGGCGATCGCCAAACTGCCGGCGGAAGTGACGCTGGCCTTCGCGCCGCAGGGCAACAGCATCGGCCGCTGGATGCAGGCCGCGAGGCAGAGCGGCCATGAGATCGTCATGCAGGTGCCGCTCGAACCGTTCGACTATCCCAACGTCAACCCCGGCCGCAACACGCTGACGGTGGCGGCGACCCCCGACGAGAATCTCAGGAATCTGCACTGGGCGCTGTCGCGGACGACGAACTATACCGGCGTCATGAACTATATGGGCGCGCGTTTTTCCTCCGACGCGGCGGCGATGCAGCCGTTCATGGCCGAGCTCGGCAAAAGGGGCCTCGCCTATATCGACGACGGCTCGTCGGCGCGCAGCCTGGCTCCGGACATGGCGTTGAAGGATGGCGTGCCCTTCGTCGCCGGCGACACGGCGATCGACGCGGTGCAGGATCGCGGCGCCATCCTGAAGAAGCTCGACAGTCTCGAAGCGACCGCGCGTGCCAAGGGTACCGCTGTCGGTATCGGCTCGGCCTTCGACCTGACGGTTGACACCGTCACCGCCTGGATCGCTGAAGCGAAGAAGCGCGGCATCGAGATCGTGCCGGTTTCAGCGGTGGCCGTCGATCCGCAAAAAGGATAGACGATGTGGACAATCAGCTTGTGACGATTTCAGCGATGGCGAGAGAAGAGCTTTCTCTGTGCTTCGTTGAGCGCGCTATCCCAATCGACCTCGCGCTTAGATCGCGGGATTTGCCGATGTTCATTGTTGTAGAATAGTGTCCCATGGATTCCGAGCGCATCGCGCTTAAGGATAGGGCGGATCCAAAGCGGAGCTAGCACGCGGCCAGCCTCCTCTTCGCCTAGCCGTTCGAAGAGGTCTTCGGCCAATTCCATATCTCGCCCGTCGGGAAAGATGGCGGCGAACTCCTCCTCGGTTGCCTGGAATATGCTGAAGGTAGCGTTCAGAGCGCCGTCGATGATTTGGATATTTTTCATAAGATGTATTTTCGCATTCGACCGCAACAGCGGCAACTGGCCGGGTGACAGCCAACTCGAACGCGGCGCAGTTTCCGCGCTTCCGGTGTAAGCCCAGTTTGGGTAGGCTCCGTTCTCGATCCGCCCAGTCGCACCGCGTCGTCGGAGCGATTCTCAAAACAGCTGGAAACTGACTAATGTCCAAAAAGACGATCGACCGCGAAACGCTGCCCTATCGGCCCTGTGTCGGGCTGATGATCCTCAATGGCGATGGCCTGGTCTGGGTCGGGCATCGCATTGCCGAACCCGACAGCGAATTCGCCGGCACGACGCAGCTCTGGCAGATGCCGCAGGGCGGCATCGACAAGGGCGAGGAGCCGCTGCAGGCGGCGGAGCGGGAGCTCTATGAGGAGACCGGCATGCGCAGGGTCTCGCTGCTGGCCGAAGCGCCGGACTGGATCAACTACGATCTGCCTGATCATCTCGTCGGCATCGCCTTCAAGGGCAGGTATCGCGGCCAGGCGCAGAAATGGTTTGCGTTCCGCTTCCACGGCGATACCAGCGAAATCCAGATCAACCCGCCGCCGGGCGGCCACACCGCCGAATTCGACAAATGGTCGTGGCGGCCGATGCAGGATCTTCCCGACCTGATCGTGCCGTTCAAGCGCAAGGTCTATGAAGATGTGGTGGCGGCGTTCCGGCACCTGGTGCCGTAGCTGGACGAGTTGCGACCGGGTTCGAAGGACCTTGGTTGCCGTGCCGGCGCGTCGGTCCTATTGATGTTAATCCGCTACAAGGAGGGTCGCCATGAACGACACCCCCGCAAGGTCGCTGCCCCATGACGTCGCCGCCGTAAGCCAAGCGGCTGCCGGGGCGATCTTGACCATCGATCTCGGTGCGATCCGCGAAAACTACCGGCGGCTGAAGGCAAGGCTGGGCGGCGCACGCTGCGCCGGCGTGGTCAAAGCCAACGGCTACGGTCTCGGCGCGAGCCAAGTGGCATCGGCGCTGATGAAGGAAGGCTGCGGCATCTTCTTCGTCGCGCTGCTGGCCGAAGGCATCGCGCTGCGCAAGGCGATCGGGGCCGGACCTGAGATCTACGTGCTGAACGGATTGCCGCCAGGCTCCGAGCCGGAGGCGGTCGCGTCGGATCTGTGCGCGGTCGTCAACAGTGGCGCGCAGTTGAAAGCCTGGCGCGCGGCGGCGCATCGCGTTGGCCGAAAACTTCCAGCCGCCATCCAGGTCGACAGCGGCATGTCGCGGCTTGGCATGGCGCCGGCCGAAGTCGAGGCGATGGCCGGTGATGCCGCCGCGTTCGACGGCATCGCCGTCAGATATGTGATGAGCCATCTGGCATGCGCGGACGAGCCGCGCCATCCCGCCAATGAACAGCAGCGGCTGGCCTTCGAGCGGTTGCGCGCCAGGCTGCCCGAGGCACCCGCTTCGCTCGCCAATTCCTCCGGCATTTTTCTCGGGCCGTCGTACCATTATGATC